>CAZPWP010000121.1:0-6915 GCA_964590295.1 uncultured Victivallis sp. | reverse complement strand
CAAGGAGTACCAGCGCGACCGGATCCGGGTCTTCCTCAACCCCGAACTCGACCGTGCCGACACCGGTTACAACTCCTATCAGGCGCGGCTGGCGGTCGGCTCCGGCGGCTCCTTCATGCTGATGGGCCTGGCGGCCTGCGGACTGCTGCAGTCGGTCTACCGCTGCCGGAATTCGCGCTGACGACGCGGTACCGGCCCGGCGGCAGTCCGTTCCGGCGCCGGAAGAGCGCCGCGAAGTGGTATGGATCGGAAAAACCGAGCATCGCCGCCAGTTCCTTGATCGGTGTCCGGGTGCTGGCCAGCAGTTCCCGCGCCGCCTCCATTTTGCGGCTGAGCAGATACTGCAGCGGCGTCTCCCCGAAATCGCGCCGGAAGATGCGAATGGTCTGGGCCCGCGACTTCGAGACGGCGGCGGCGAGCTCCTCCAGCGCGGGCGTCGGGCCGAAGACCGCCGCGTCGAGGCGGGCGCGGAGTTTCTCCCCCTCTACCGACACGCGGTTCTGCAGGGAATTCCCCGCAAGGTCGGCGGCCATGGCGGCGATCACCGCCGTCAGGAACTCCGGGCCGGTGCGGGAGTGGATGAACTCCGGGTGTTTCCGGAACTGGAGCTGCGCGTCGAAGAAAAGTTCCGGGCGGGAGAAGCCGCGCACCAGAAACACCTGTTCCACCCGGAAGATGCGGCGCAGCTCCATCCCGAGTACGCCGCTGAAGTTCATCCAGTGTTTCACCCACGGCTCCCGCGCGTCGGACCAGTAGCGGTGGCGGCTGCCCTCCGGCACGAAGTAGAGATCGCCCGCGGCGGGGTGGAAGCTCTGCCCGCCGATCTCCAGCGTGCCGGTGCCGTGTTCGACATATTCGACCACGGAGAAGTCGGCCTGTTCGCGTTCGATCCGGTAACTGCCGTCGCAGTAACTCACCCCCGCCAGCCGGAGCTGGAAGGGGGCGGCGGCCGGTGCGGGCGGCGGCAGGATGAACTCCTCGCGCATACGGCTTCAGTGTTTCAACGCGACGGAAACCCGCCGCAGCTGCCACGGCGGAAGAGTCGTCTCCTCTCCCGCCGTGTTCCGGAACGTCACCGGGTGCAGGGTGCGGTTCTGCAGAGTCGCCTCGAGGGAGTCGGGAGCGCTCTGCTCCAGCGTGACCAGTTCGACCCCGTCGGCTTCGAACGGCAGCTGGAACAGCGACCCGGTACCGGGCCGCTTTCCCGCATGGGGCCAGGCGAGGATGGCGACCGGGGGAAACTCCAGCGCGTCCGCCAGTTCCGGCGCGGCTTCGCTGCCGGGGGCGAGGCGGAAGTTCAGTTTGAGTTCTCCCCGTTCGGCGGCGTGTTCCGGGAACTCGTCCGCCGCGGTCTGGACACTGGTCGCATAGCGGCCGCCGCGTGCCAGCGTGAGGGTGAAGAAGCCGTTCTCGTTGTCGAACCCGTAACTGGAATCCGCCGCAAAGGAATAGGGGCGTTCGCCGAGCA
This sequence comes from uncultured Victivallis sp., assembly GCA_964590295.1. GTDB lineage: Bacteria > Verrucomicrobiota > Lentisphaeria > Victivallales > Victivallaceae > Victivallis. The sequence continues at coordinate 5,447 of CAZPWP010000121.1, read as the reverse complement.
CCCGCGCGTAGCGGACGCCGGGCACCTGGCCGGTTTCTCCGCGGGTGACCTCCGTACCGGCGACGTCGTAAATGACCCGGTCGCCCTGCGGCATCCGCATCTTCAGCCGCACGGCGCGGTCGAGCCAGACGATCCGGGCGAGCCCCTCCAGCTGCGAAGAGTTGCGGTTCAACCGGAGCGTGAGTTCAATCTGTGACCGGCCGCCGGAGAAGCGCACCCACAATGCGGCCCGTTCCGGACCGGTTTCGAGCACCTTCGATTCGGTGATGCGCCACTGTTCGATCAGCTCCTGCAGATGGATGCCGTCGAACTCCTCGAATTTGTCTCCCCAGGAGCCCCATGGGTCGCGGCAGAGGGCGAATGAAATGCCGCCGTCTCCGGCGAAGGGTTCGCCGTTGCGGAAAAGTTCGATTCGGTAGCTGCCGGGGAAGGCTCGCACTTCGAGTTCGCCGTTGCCGATGGCGTGCTCCGACAGTGCCGCCGCGGGATTCCCCGCCGGTTCGGGGGCGTATTCCGGATGGGAGACGTAGCCGAAGGTCATGACCTTCCAGCCGAAGGGAGGCAGTTCCACCGGGCAGAGCACCCGCTGCCGCCAGAGAATTTCCGGGAAGCAGTGGTGTTCGTGTTCGATCTCCTGAAACGGCACCGGGTCGCCGTTCTCGTCGCGCACTTCGAGGATCTTATCCCCGGGAACCGCGCCGATCAGCGACTGGTAATCCAGGTTGGTTTCGAGCTCCACCGGGCCGCGGAAGGGGACGGGCCGCGGATTGAAGACCAGGAACGGCACCGCCGCCGGCATATCGTCATCCGGAACCGGCACCCGTATCGCGACGGTGGCGGCGAGGTCATTCATCGCCGCGAACTCCCGGGCGCGGGCGGAGTGGGCCGCGCCGCCGATCCAGTCGGACTGTTCCTCGTAGGCGCGTTCGATGCTGCTTCCCGGCAGGATGTCGTGGAAGGTGTTGAAACAGATGTCGCTCCACTCGCGGTCGAAGTGCCGCGGCTCCTGCCCCAGCGCCGTCCGGATCACCGATTCGCTCCGTTCGGCACGGCGGACCAGCGCCTCCGCCCGGCGGAAGCGGTGCTTGAAACCGGTCACCGAGCTGTAGCAGCCGCGCAGACAGAAGTTGAGTTCGCCGCGGAAGGCGGGCGGTTCGAATCCCGCCGCGATCTCCTGCCGCGCCGCGTTGAAGTAGTCGGTGAAGGTGGAGAAGCGTACCTCCACCTCCGGATGCGCTTCCGCCCAGGCGAGCACTTCGCGGATCTGGCGCCTGGTGGTGCCGCCGCCGTGGTCGCCCAGCCCCATGCCGAGGGCAATTTCGCGGCGGGGGGAGTCGGCGTAGCGTTCGAGGGCGGTGTCCAGTCGCAGAAGCGTCTCATCACGGCGACAGCCGTACCAGCCGATCACCAGACGGCAGGAGAGAATCCGGCTGCCGCCGGGGCCCTCCCAGTAGAAGAGGTCGTCGGGGAGGGCGAGCTGCACCTCCGTCGGGCGGGAGAAGCAGAAGTTTTCGAATCCGGTCAGCCGGAAGATCTCCGGCATTCCGGCGCTGTGGCCGAAGCAGTCCGCCGACCAGGCTGTTTTGACCGGCGCACCGAATTTCTCGCGGAAGTACTTTTGCCCCAGCTGGAACTGGTGCACCTGCGTGGCGGTGTCGGGCATGTTCTGGTCCGGCTGGACCAGGTTGCCGCCGACGACATCCCAGCGGCCCGTCCGGTGGAACGCGCGGATCTTCTCGAACAGTTCCGGATCAAACCGCTCGATCTGGCGGTAGATCACCGCCTCGCCGCGGGAGAAACGCAGAAAGGAGAACTCTTCCAGCAGCGCCGCCATGCTGCGGCAGGTTTTGATTCCTTCGTTCAGCCCCTCGCGCCAATCCCAGAACCAGACTGGATCAAGGTGCGCGTTCGACAGCAGATGAAACGTCAGCTTCTTCATATTTTCCATTTCCTTGCGCTCGATTTCCATCGCCGGCGACGATGAAGTTCCGCTATAAAATAGCATCCGTTTCGCCGGTTGCAATCGGTTGAAACGGTTTTCAGGAGGATTTTCACTCCGGGCGGAAATGTTTTCGCGTTCCAGCCGGGAGAATTTTGCAAAAGTGATTCGTATTTTTCCGGGAGCGGTGCTATCTTTAAGGAAAACCGGCGGTAAGAAAGGGAGGAGCGATGGAGACGTTGAGTGCGGCGATGAACGGTTCGCTGCTGGCGGTGGGCTACCTCATCTACCAGCTCCCGGCGGTGTGGTCGGCGCTGCTGCTGGCCCGCTGGTTCGCGCCGCGCCGCTGGTGCCTCTTCCTCGCCGTCGCGGGATTCCTCTACGAACTGCTGATGATCGCCGTGCCGGGTGTGCTCGGGCTGTTCGGCATGCTCAACCACCTTTTCGTCACCTCGATGGCGCTGGCGGCGGCCGTGACGGTGATCTGCTGGAAAAAGCCGTGGAAGCCGCTGCCGCCGGAACGGTTCTCCCTTCCCGAACTGCTGATGATCGCGCTTTCCGCCGGATTCCTCTTCTACCAGTGGCGGATGTTCGCCTATCTGCCGGTGATCGGCACTGACGCGCAGACCTACCACATCTACTACCCGGCGGTCTGGCTGGAGCAGGGGCGGATCGGACGGATCGTCCAGCCCGGGCTGATGACCGCGACCTATCCCTGCTACGGCGAACTCATCTACTGCTGGCACATGGCGCCGGTCCGGCTCGATTTCTTCGCCCGGAACATCCAGTTCTACCACCTGCTGCTGGCCGGAATCACCGTCGTCGCGGCGGGACAGGCGGCGGGATTCCGGCGTCCCGCCTCGATTGCGGCGGCCGCGTTCATGATCTTCTCCGGCGTGGTTTTCCGCAACGCCTCGGTGGCGAATACCGACCTGATGGTCGGAGCCAATCTGGTGATCGGCACTGCGCTGCTGCTTCCGGCGATGCAGCGGAACTCCGCCGCCTGGTTCTGCCTCGCCGGTGCCGCGTTCGGCGTCGCCGCCGCGACCAAATACCTCGGCTTCCTGCTGGCGCCGCCGATGCTGCTGCTGCTCGGAATCGCCATCTGGTTCTTCCGGCGCGCCTGCCGGAAGGGGGTGCTCCAGTGTTTTCTGGCGGCATCGGCGGTGGCGGCGCCCTGCTTCATCGCCAACTGGATCACCTACGGCAATCCGGTCTTTCCGGTCCGGATCGGCCTCGGAGAGTTTTCGCTCTTTTCCAGTTACATGACCGAGTCCTCCTCTCCCCTCGGCTGGTCGCTGCGGGCGTGGAACTACTTCATCGACGGCGCGAAGAACAGTCTCGCGTTCTGGAACGCGGTTCTGTTCGGCGTCGGATTCCTCTCTCTCTTCTGGTTTTCCGCGACCGTCGGACGGCACCGCCGCAGCGGCCGAATGCTGCTCCTCTTCGCCGCGGTCTGGCTGGTGCTGCTGCTGCTCCAGCTCCGGCTCTACCCCTCCATCACCCAGCCCCGGCAGATCGTGCCGCTGGCGATGCTGGCGGCTGCGGCCTCCATCGGCGGTTTTGAACTTCTCGCGCGCCGGTTCGGCAGCAGGATCGCGGCGGCGGCGACGGGTGCCGTCGCCTGGCTCGCCTCGTTCGACCAGATCTCCTATCCGATTCACGGAGCGGGAATTCTCGTCACCGCGGCGGTATCCCTGCTTTTCCTCATCGTCTGCCGGGTGCGGCTGCGGCCGCTCCGGCATCTGCTGTGGCTGCTCTTCGGCGCGCTGCTTCTCCTCGACGCGGGCTACCGGTACGGGGTGAGCAACGCGACCGGGGCGATCATGCGCGCCCGCTTTCTGTCGGAGGAGGATGAGGTGCTCCGCGAGCGGATCGCGCAGGAGCGCGGCGGCGACGGCGCGGTGATCGCCTACTGCGGACTCTATTATTACCACTACTTCGCCGAGGGGCGGAACCGGGTGGTCACGGTGCCGGTCTCCGAATCGGGAAATCCCTCGCTTGCCGGTTACCGCGACTTCGCGGAGATGCGCCGCCCCGGCAGCTTCGAAACGTGGCTCGCCCGGCTCCGCGAGGCGAAGGTGGACTATCTGGTGACTGATCCCGGCGTCGCCGGAATTCCGAACGCCGATCTGGAGCTGCGCTGGGCGGAGGCCCATCCCGAACACTTTTCTCCGGTCAATCCCGAGGGACGGGTGCGCGCCTTCCGGCTGCTGCCGGAGGGGGGAGGGCGGCCGTGACGGAAATCCAGACCCTCACCCGGGCGGTGATCTCCGGCGAGATCCGGCGGGTCCTCTTCGACAGCGGCGACGGTCGGTACGCAGTGCTCCGGCTGGCGGACGGCTCCGGTGCCGAACATGTGCTCTGCGGCCCGCTCTGCGGTCTCGCTCCCGGCCAGAACATCGAGGCGGAGGGGCACTGGGAGAAACACGCCGAATTCGGCCGCCGCTTCCGGGCGGAACGTTTCCGTCACCGCCTCCCCTCGACACCGGAGGGAATCAAGCGGTTTCTCGGCTCCGGCGCGATTCCGGGCATCGGCGGCCGCACCGCGGAGATCATCGTCGATCACTTCGGCGCCGAGACGCTGACCGTCCTCGACCGCTTCTCGAAGCGGCTGCGGGAGGTGCCCGGCATCGGTCCGAAGAAGGCGGAGGCGATCATTCAGGGGTGGCGCGAATCGGCCGCGCGCCGCGAAAGCTACATCTTTCTGCAGGGGCTGGGGGTCACCCCCGTCTACTGCGACCGGCTCTTCCGGCAGTACGGGGAACAGGCGCCGCAGATGGTCCGCGCCAACCCCTACCGGCTGGCGGAGGAGGTGGACGGCATCGGATTTCTCAAGGCGGACGAGATTGCCGGCGCGCTCGGCATCGCCCGCGATTCGGTCGACCGGATGGCCGCCGCCTGCGTCCACACGGTCAATCTGCTGGTCGCTTCCGGGCATGTCTGCTGCCCCGAACAGGAACTGCTCCGGCAGACCGCCGAACTCGCCGGGCAGGAGAGGGAACGCGCCTTGGCCGGACTCGAAGCCGCACTCCAACGAGGCATGCTCCGCCGCGCCGACGGGATGATCTACACGCCGCTGCTGCTCCGGGCCGAGACCGAACTGCCGAAGCTGGTCGCCTCGCTGGCGACGGCGCGGCGGTTCGCCGGGCAGTCGCTCCGGCCGCTGCCGGGACCGGCGCAGCTCACCCTCAACGAAGGGCAGCGCGCCGCGGTGGAGGCGGTCGCCCGTGCGCCGCTTTCGATTATCACCGGCGGCCCCGGTGTCGGGAAGACCACCGTAGTCGGCGAGATCGTCCGCCGCGCCCGCGCCGCCAAGGTGCCGATTGCGCTCGCGGCGCCGACCGGGCGCGCCGCGAAGCGGCTGTCGGAATCGACCGGAATCACGGCGAAGACGCTGCACCGGCTGCTGCAGTTCGATCCGGCCACCGGACATTTCGTCCACGGCGCCGCCTCGCCGCTCTCCTGCCGTCTGCTGATTGTCGACGAGGTGTCGATGCTGGATCTG
>CAZPWP010000120.1:3901-6932 GCA_964590295.1 uncultured Victivallis sp. | reverse complement strand
AAGTGGAAGAAGTCCAGCATGATGGGAAGTGCCGGATACGGAACCGTACGTCCGGCGGTGTGCGAGGACGAGGAAATAAGAAGTTTTCCTGATTTCCTCTCCTGCTCGATTCGGTCCTGAAGAGAAAGGAGCTTCCGCCATGCAGAAATCGGAATTTCACCCTTCGGAGATCCCCCCGAAGCCGGGAGTTTACGTCTTCCGGGACCGTTTCGGCAAGGTGATCTACGTCGGCAAGGCGTTGAATCTGCGCCGCCGGATGAGCTCCTACTTTCAGCCGTCGCGGGTGGCGCGGGCGGACGCGAAACTGCGTTCGCTGATCCATTCGATCGACGACTGGAGCTACGAGACGGTGCGTTCCGAGGATGAGGCGCTGATTCTGGAGTCGCGGCTGATCAAGGATTTCGCGCCGCATTACAACGTGCTCATGCGCGACGACAAGCGCTACCTTCTGCTCAAGGTGGATTGGCGGGAGAAGTTCCCGACGCTCAGGCTGGCGCGGTTGAAGAAGAATGACGGCGCGCAGTATTTCGGACCTTTCCCGCGGGGAGGGGCGTTGCGGATGACGCTGGAGTTTCTGCTGGCGCACTTCGGATTGCGCGCCTGCCGCGACTCCGAACCGGACGAAGAGACCCGCCGCCGCTGTCTCACGCGGATCGTCAAGGAGTGCTGTGCGCCCTGCGTGGGCGCGGTCACTCCGGAGGAGTACCGGAAACGGGTGGAGCAGGCGGTGGCGGTGCTGCAGGGGGATATCCGGAACCTTGCCGAAACGGTGCGCGGCAATATGCTTGCGGCGGCGCAGGCGCAGCAGTTTGAGAAGGCGGCCCGTCTGCGGGATGTATTGACCAATCTGGAGAGCGTCTTCGGGCGGCGGAGCCGGGCGTTCTGGCGGCCGGAACTGCCGGACGCGGCGCCGGGCATGGCGGCGGTCAACGCGCTGGGGCGGGTCCTGGGGCTGGAGAAGATGCCGGATCGGATCATCGGATTTGACATTTCGAACATCCTGGGCAAGCTGGCGGTGGCGAGTCTGGTGGCGTTCCGCGGGGGGCGTCCGGACCGGGAGAACTACCGCCGATTCCGGATTCGGACCGTCCACCAGAGCGACGACTTTGCGATGATGCACGAGGTGCTGGTGCGTCACTTTTCGCGGCTGCTGGAGGAGAAGCGCCCGCTGCCCGACCTGGTGATGGTCGACGGCGGCAAAGGACAGCTTTCGGCGGCGATTGACGCGCTGGTGGAGATCGGCTGCCCGCCGTTGCCGGTGATCGGGCTGGCCAAACGGAATGAGGAGATTTACCTGCCCGGCCGGAGCGAGCCGATCGTGCTGAGCCGGCACGATCCGGCGCTGCGGATGCTGCAGGCTCTCCGGGACGAGGCGCACCGTTTCGCGATCACCTACCACCGGGAGTTGCGCAATCGCCGGATTGAGCAGTCGCGACTGGACGAGATTCCGGGCGTCGGCGACATCCGCAAGAAACAGCTGTTGCGCGCCTTCGGTTCGCTGGCGCGGTTGAAGAAGGCGTCGGTCGAGGAGATTGCGGAAAAGGTTCCGGGCATCGGGAAAACCGTCGCCCGGAAGATTCTCGACAATCTTGCCGCCCGCCCGGTACCGCCGCCGCAATCGCTGCCGGAACCGTGAGAAAAAGATATCTTCTGCGCAACAGTTGTATTTATTTATAATTTTTCTGATTTTTCTCTTGACATCGTTCTGCATTTATGGTATAATTAATGCAACGAAGGAGAGAGGTATGGCGCGCAGAATGGTATGGCCCGCGCTCTGCGGAGAGCTGGAAAAGCGGTTCGGAGAGTTGAAGCCGGGGGAACAGCTTCCGGCGGAACAGAGGCTGGCGGATGAGCTGCAGGTCTCCAGGTCGACGCTGCGCCGTGCGCTGGATGTGTTTGTGGAACAGAGGATTCTCGCCAAACAGCCGGGAAAGGGAAATGTTCTGCTGCGTCCTCCGCGCCGGATCTCCCGCGAGCTGGTGTTTCTGACCGGCGACCCGATCTTTTTCGCTCCGGCGCTGAAGAGCTTCTGTCGGCGGGCGGTGGAGCGGAACTACTACGGTACTGTCGTGGCGCTCGGCGGCACGGCGGAGATGCAGCGGCGGCTGATTCTGACCATTGCGGACAGGGTTCCCGCGGGGATTCTGATCAATCATACGCCGGAGCTGGATGATCCGGAACTTTTTCACCAGCTGGAGCGGGGCAAATCCACGCTTCTGTATGTGCAGCGTTATCCGGCCGGGATTGAGCGGGGGAACCTGATCCGGGTCTCGATGGCGGAGACATTCGCGGAAATCGTCGGGCGGTTTTACCGGGAGGGGGCGCGCCGGTTTGCGTTGTATCACTATTCCTGCGTGGCTTCCGGCGCTGTCCGGGAGCGAGTGGACGGGTTCCGGGAAGGAGTTCGCCGCTGTCAGCTGAAGGTGCCGGCGGAACGGGTTTTTCTCGGACCCGCCGGCGAGGCGGAGCAGGAAGCGTTCTTCTCGCTGTTCCGCTCCCGCCGCCGCCCGGACGCGGTGATCTGTATCAGCGACTGCAGTGCGGCCCGTTTTCTGGCGGAACTGCGGCGGCGGGGAATCGACCGGGCCGGAATTCTGATCTCCGGGTATGACAACTCCTATCTGGCGAACTACGCCGCACCGGGCATCGTCACCGCCGCGCCGCCGTTGGATGAGCTGGGGGGCGAGGCGGTCGATCTGTTGATCCGGCAGAGCGAGAATCCCGGTTTTTTACCGAAGACGATTCAGTTGAAATCGAAGATAATCGATTTGAACTGACGATGAAAAACGCAACCGAACGGAGGCAACAGAAAGGATGGAAACAATGAAAAGAGGGGCCTTATTCACGTTGGTCGAACTGTTGATCGTGATTTCTATCATCGCGATTCTGGCGGCTCTTCTGCTGCCGGCGCTGGACAAGGCGAGGCAGAGTGCGCGGCGGATCGCCTGCACCGGCAACCTGAAGCAGGTGGGGATGGCGGCCGCGAATTATCAGGCAAATTATGATGATGTCCTGATGCCCCACTCTCTTG
>CAZPWP010000120.1:0-3801 GCA_964590295.1 uncultured Victivallis sp. | reverse complement strand
GGGGTGCTGTATCCGTTTCACGTGAGCGCCTGCAACATTCTTTTTATGGATGGGCATGTCGCGACCCTGGCGGGGAGGATCCCGGAGGAGTATTACGCGTCGCCGGTCGCCATGGCCTTCTCCGGTGGATCGAAGGATGAGAGCAATCCGTGGAATCTTCATGAATGAGGGACTTTATGGTTACGACAAAACACGCAGGTTGGCTTGGAATTCTTCTTCTGACGGCGTCGCTTTCCGCGGAAAATCTGATCTGGAACTCCGGATTTGAACTCGGCTGCGGGAACTGGGAAGGCAACACGATCATGAAGGGCGTCACGCAGCCGCGTGAGCGCTGCACCAGCATGAAAATAACCGACCGCTATGCGGCGCGGGGGAAATATTCGCTCCATGTTCCGCCGCAGCGGGGACGGCTCGGCACACTGATCTCCAGCCACAGTTTCACGGTGAAGGAGAACAGCGATTACATTTTTTCATTCGACGCCATGACGGATCAACCGGGCATGGCTGTATCCGCCACCGTGGCCACTGCGCAGCGGAAACTGGTCCGGGATGAGGCGGGGAACATTCTGCCGCCGGCGAAGCAGATGCAGGCCGCCCCGGAGTTGAAGATCATAGCCCGGAAGCTTCTCCGCCTCTCCGAGCGCTGGACCCGGTATTCCATCGTGTTCCGCACAGATGCGGTGACGAAGAGCTGTAACGTCCGCTTCCATTTCCCGAAACAGAAGGAGGGCGGTTCCGCCTGGCTCGACAATATCCAGGTTGCGCCGGGGAAGGAGATGCCGCTCTATTCCGCGAAGGCTCCGCTGGAGGCGGTGGTCGAGACCTCGGATTATCTGTATGAAAAGCCGGAGAAGATTCCCGGCGTGCTCCGGCTGGTCTCCCATGACTCCGACCGGAAGGGGACGATCGAACTCACGCTCTACGATACATTCTTCGGGAAAAAACGGAAGACGCTCTCCGTGCCGTATCAGCTGAAGCAGGGGGAGCCGAAGGATATCCCGTTCTGTTTTGCGGGGCCGATTCCCTACGGGGGGTACTGCGTCTACACCTCGCTTCAGCCGCGCACGACCGAACCGGAATTCATCCGGAACTACGCCGAGGAACCGGAGACGTTGGCGTTCCGGCGGCTGCGGCGCAGTGATGAATCTTTTCAGTCGGCGGCCTTTTTCGTCGCGGTGCCGACGCCGCGTAAGCATACTGCGGAAGGATTCCGCGCCGGGACCACCAGTTCGCTCTCCCCCGACTGCACCGCTACCGAGAAGATCGTGCATCGCAAGGACTTCAAGCGGGGCGACTGCGAAGAGTACATTCGTCGGATCCGGCTGGCGGGAGGGAATACCCATCGGGCGTGGGACCATACCTTCGCCCCATGGAGCCGGGTGGAACCGGAACAGGGAAAGTTCGACTGGTCGATCCCCGACCGGCAGCTGCAGGTGGCGGAGGCCGCCGGCGTCGATCTCATCTGTGTCCTCGGCGGATCATTCGGGAAGGAGCGCGGCCATATCCCGTTCTGGGCGCGGAAGCGCGACCGGAAGGATCCGGAAGGAACGAAGCTGTCGTCGGACTTCTATGCGGGCAGGGTGAAACCGGGCTATCGCGTCTTTCTGCCGCAGTTGGAGGACTGGCGAAACTATGTTGCCGCCGTGGCCGCCCGGTACAGAGGGAGGATTCGATTCTACGAGATTATCAACGAGCCGAATCTCATGATGACGGCGCCGATGTATCTGCCGTATCTGGAGAGCGCGGCGGAGGAGATTCGCCGCGCCGATCCGGAGGCGGTCATCCTCGGACTCTGCTCCACCTCGGACTTCGGCGCAAATCTGGAGGATTTCATCGGGCAGTGTCTTCAACTCGGCGCGGCGCGGTCTCTGGACTGCATCACGATTCATCCCTACTGTACGCTGGATAACAGCGTGCCGAGAACGCAGATGGAGATGCGCCGCAATGTGCTGGCCAATCTGCGGAAAGTCGGGGTGAAGGCCGGTCTCTGGAACGGCGAGAACTACTATGTATTGCCGAGTTCGCGGCCGTGGACGGAGCACGCCGGGCGGGTTCGCCCGGAGGACATCGCCCGCCATATTCTGGTCGATCTCGGAGAGGGCTGCGTCGGTTCCACGCCGACCAGCATGGGAACGCTCAGCTCCTGCCGGATTCAGGCGACGCTGGCGGATGTTGAAGGGAATGTGCGGTGCTTTCCCGACGAACGCTATGCCGCGCATGCCGCGACCATGTACTTCGTGACCGGGGCGCGGCCGAAACTCACGACGGAGCTGATCGGCCGCGGACTCGCCTACACCTTTCTCAACCGGGGGCGGCTGTATACGGCGGTCTGGAATTCGATTCAGCCGGGGAAATTCAAACTTGCCGTTCCCGCCCGGGCCGGGGTGTACGATATGATGGCGAACGGTGTCGTGCCGGAGGGGGGCGAGCTGACACTGGACGCCCGTCCCTGGTACCTCGAATGGCCGGAGACGGAGACGGTGGAGACGATACAGGCCTGGTTCGCCTCGGAGCCGGTCAGCGGCGTCAAACCGGTTCAGATCGGGCGGGTGCTGCTGGGGCGGGAGAAGGGGAAAGCCCTTCTCTTCGTGCCGGTTTGGAATCTGACGGCGAAGCGGCTGCCGGCGTGGAGTCTGCGGGCGGAATCCGAGCGGTTCGAGGAGATGGTCCGGGGCGGTGTCCGCGACGTTCCGGCCATGGGGCATGGCATTGCCGTTCTGCCGGTTCGCCTGAAAGGCGAGGGGGAAACGCCGTTCTCCGTGCGGTTTGTTTCGAACGGGAGCCCGGCGTTCACCGCCGAAACGGAGGTTTCTCCGGTGGAACTGATCTCCGTCGGAAGACGGAAACAGAGCTTCGCCGTCACCCGGAATACGATCGGCAGGCCCGCCTCCGCGGCGGACCTCTCCGCGAAGCTCACGATCTTTCCGGTGCGCGACGGGATGCTGACGCTGGAACTGACGGTTCAGGATGATCTCCGGGGGAAAGCAACGGCGGATCTCTGGGACACCGACAGCGTGGAGCTCTATCTCGACCGGGATGTCTGGTCCGGGGATCCGAAGCACTATTCCGGCGGCACCCGGCAACTGGTGTTCCGGCGGGGGAGCGGCGTCCACTCCTCCGGCAAGGTTGCGTGCCGGATGCGGGAGAATCGCGACGGCTACGTCGCCGAGTTCCGGATTCCGGTGAAGGAGGGGGGACTCCTCGGGCTGGATCTTGCCGTCAACGACTCCGACGGGGAGCACCGCAAAAGCCAGCTGGTGTGGAGCGGCAACCCGGAGAGCTACCGGGACCGTTCCCGCTTCCGCCTGCTCCGCTTCACTGATGTTGCGGAAAAGTGAGACGCGCGCGGCGTATTTCTCTCCTGCTTTTCGAAAATCCCGCAGTGCGGTAAACGCGGGAAAGGAGTTGCGCGAACTGGTCTTTCCCGGACGCGCAAAAGGCGCGACCCGTCTCGACGGCGAACGGAGTCTCGCCGGCCTGCTTTCATACCGGGCGTCCCGCCGTCAGCAGGGCGCTCCGGCTGCTGGAGGAGGACGGCCTGCTCCGGCGGACGCGGCTCTCCAGGTCGATCCGGTCTTCTCTTCCAACATGGTGCTTCCGCAGGAGAAGCCGATCGCCACATTGCGTGCCTCCGGAGGAACGTGAGGTTGCCGTCACCGGCCGTGCCGATCCCCGCGGCGCGGAGAACGGCTTGTGGTGTTCTATTCCGCGTCGGATTTTGATCCCGCCGTCGTCGTGGCCGGATTGCGTGGCGGTTCTCTCCCGAATCTCTGGATCCCGAAGGTCGAAGACTTTGTGCAG
>CAZPWP010000119.1:2455-6954 GCA_964590295.1 uncultured Victivallis sp. | reverse complement strand
TCCCCCGGCTTCAGCCGCTCCGCGAGGAGGCGGGCCAGCTCGTCGAACGGGGGAATCCGCGAGACGGTCATTTCGAACCGGAGGCCGTTGAAGAGCAGCGGCTCTTTGTGTTCTCCCCGCTGCTTCCTCCCCGGAATCAACTCGGAAAATCCGGCGCTTTCTCCTTTCGCACTGTTCCGGTGGGGCCGGAGCGTGAACACCTCCGCCCGGAGCCCCGGGCGCGAGGAGGAGCGCGAAAGCCGGCGCCGTGCCGCGTTTCACTGCGCCTGCCGGCGTTTCCGGCCGTCGATGAAGCGGCCGATTCGTTCGATCGCCTCGGTGATGTCCTCCGCGCTGGAGGCGTAGCAGCAGCGGACGAACCCTTCGCCGCAGGCGCCGAACGCCGGTCCCGGCACCACCGCCACCCGTTCCGCCCGGAGCAGCTCCTCGGCAAATTCGGTCGAAGAGAGGCCGGTCGAAGCGATCGACGGGAAGGTGTAGAACGCCCCCTTCGGCATCAGGCAGTCGAGGCCGATCCGGTTGAATCCGGCCACCATCAGGTTGCGCCGCTCGCGGTAGCTTTCGCGCATCTCGTTCATCGCCCGGCGGCCGTTGCGGAGCGCTTCCAGCGCCGCCTCCTGCGCGGTGGTCGAGGCGCACATGATCGCGTACTGGTGCACCTTCATCATCGCGTCGATGATCTCGTGCGGGCCGCAGGCGTAGCCCACCCGCCAGCCGGTCATGGCGAACGCCTTGGAGAATCCGTGCAGGAAGATGGTCCGCTCCCGCATTCCGGGCAGCGAGGCGATTGAGACGTGGGTCCCCTCGTAGGTGAGTTCGGAGTAGATCTCATCGGTGATGACGACCAGGTCGTTTTCGATGGCGATTTCGGCGATCTTCTCCAGTTCTTTGCGCGACATCACCGCGCCGGTCGGGTTGCAGGGGAAGTTGAGCAGCAGTGCCCGGCTGCGGGGCGTGATTTTCGTGCGGAGCACCTCCGGATCGAGTGCGAAGCCGTCCTTCGCGTAGGTTTCCACCGGCACCGGGACGCCGTGCGCCATCCGCACTTCGGCCGGATAGGAGACGAAGCACGGTTCGGTATAGATCACCTCATCGCCCGGGTTGACCAGCGCACGGATGGCGATGTCCAGCGCCTCGCTGACTCCGACGGTAACGAGGCACTCGCTTTCCGGGCTGTAGCGGACATGGTAGTCGGAGGCGACGTAATCGCAGATCTCCCGCCGCAGCGCAATCGTTCCCAGATTGGAGGTGTAGCTGGTGTGCCCCTTCTCCAGCGAGAAGATGCCGCTTTCGCGGATGGTCCAGGGCGTGGTGAAGTCTGGTTCGCCGACGCCGAGCGAAATGACGTCGTCCATCGTGTTGACCAGATCGAAAAAGGCGCGGATTCCGCTTTTGGGCAGATCCTTGATGTGGTCCGCAACCAGCGGTCTACGGACAGATTTTGAGTCGTTCATATTCTTCATCATTCTGCATGATCCTGCCGGATTCCTTGTATTTCTTCAGTAAAAAGCTCGTGGAGGTCGAGAGGACCCCTTCGATGGTGGAGAGCTTGGCCGAAACGAACGAAGCCACCTCCTGCAGGGAGTCGCCCTCCACCGTCAGCAGCAGGTCGAAGCTCCCGGAGACCAGGTAGAGATCGGTCACTTCCGGGAAGCGGGCGATCCGCCGCGCCACCTGGTCGAATCCGCCCTCGCGGCGCGGAGTCACCTTGACTTCGATCAGCGCCTTGACTTTGCTGTCGTCGAGTTCGTTCTCGTTGAGGATCGCGGTGTAGCCGCGGATGATGCCGCATTTTTCCAGCTCGAGAATCTCCTGTTCCGCCTCCGCCTCCGGGAGGCCCGATCTCAGTGCGATTTCCTGGATGCCCATACGGGCATTTTCCCTCAGCAGGGCGAGAATCTTATGATTCATATCCTCTCCTTTCCCGCGGGTGTTGCCGCGCGGATGATGTTCAGTTGATTTTCCACATGCCCAGCACGATGAAGAGCACGCCGTTGTAGATGAAACTGTCGAGCACGTCGAACACGCCGCCCATGCCCGGAATGATCGCCCCGGAATCCTTCACTCCGGCGCTCCGTTTCAGCGCCGATTCGGTCAGATCTCCGGCGAGGCTGCCGATGCCGAGCACCACGCCCGCGGTGAGGTACCACCAGATCGAGGTGCCGAGGTTCTGGAACGGCATCCGGCAGAAGGGTGCTTCCGCGTAGATTTTCCAGAAGATCAGGCTTACGCCGACCGAGAAAAGCAGGCCGCCGATCGTGCCCTCCCACGACTTCTTCGGGCTGATCGAGGGGCAGATCTTGTGGTTGCCGTTCTTCATCCAGCGCCCGGAGAGCATGCCGAAGATATAGCCGCCGGTATCCATCGCCTTGGTCACCAGAATCAGAAAGAGCAGCTGGCGGGCGCCGATGTTGAGCGGCGCCGGCCCCAGCGGCACGGTCCGGTTGAAGTAGACCGAAACCACCGCGAACATCGAGCTGCCGATCAGCACCAGCACGCCGAGCGAAGTCGCTGCGCGCAGCAGCAGCTCTTTGCGGCGCTCCCGGCCGAAGAGCAGCAGGAACCAGCCGCCGAACATGGTGAAGATCAGCAGCAGAAACTCCAGCTTCAGCAGCGCCTGCGCCGTCTGGAGCTGATGGATGCCCGTCAGGGTGTTGGCCGCGAGATGGCCGAGGAAGAGCAGTCCGCCGAGCAGCGCGGTGGTTTTCGGCAGCGCGGGCGCGCCGCACTTTTCGACCAGTCTGCAGCACTCGTACAGCACTGCGGCGACGGCGCCCGAAGCGACGATGGTGAAGAGCCACGGCCCCCCCGCCGGCCAGTAGACGACGGCGGTGAGCAGAGCCAGCAGCAGCGGAAAGCTGATTGCCCGATAGATGAACACGTTTCTGATCCTTTCGATGATCTGTTGTTTATCCGTCATTTCCTGCCGCCGAAGCGACGGTCGCGCTGCAGGAAGGCGGCGATCGCCGCCTTGAACTCCTTCTTGCCGAAATCCGGCCAGAGGATGTCGGTCACATAAAGCTCGGTGTAGGAGAGCTCCCAGAGCAGGAAGTTGCTCAGCCGGAGTTCGCCGCTGGTCCGGATCAGGAGATCCGGATCCGGAATGTCCGGCGCGTAGAGGTAGCTGCGGAAACTCTCCTCGGTGATCTCCCGGCGCGGCTGATTCGCCTGTTCGGCGGTGATCCGGTTGACCGCGTCGACGATCTCGGCGCGGCCGCCGTAGTTGAGCGCCAGATTGAGGGTGCCCTTCCGGTTTTCTTTCGTCGCTTCGATGGCGGCGGACAGCTTCTTCCGCGCGCCGGCGGGGAGTCCTTCGGTCCGCCCGATGGTGCGCAGCCGGACCTCCCGCTTCTGCAGTTCGGGCAGGTTCTGATCGAGGAACTCCTCGAGCAGATTCATCAGCGCCGCGATTTCGGCGGGCGGGCGTTTCCAGTTCTCGGTGCTGAAGGCGTAGAGGGTCAGAAACTCCACGCCGCACTCGTTCGCCGCCTCCATCACCTCGGAGACCTGTTTCGCTCCCTGCCGGTGCCCGGCGGTGCGGGGCAGGCCGCGCTGTTTCGCCCAGCGGCCGTTGCCGTCCATGATGATGGCGACGTGGCGGATTTCGCCGTTCATTGCTTCGCGCCTCCGAACATCGCATCCTCGACCGCCGCGCAGATCGCGTGGTAGACCGGCAGGTGAAGCTCCTGGATGCGGCAGGTTTCCGAATCGGGGACCGCAATTACGATGTCGGCGTATTTCTCGCAGATGCCGTGCCGGTTCCCGGTCAGCAGGATCGAACGGATCCCCATCATCTTCGCCGCCATTTCGGCGAATTTCACGTTGGCCGCGCCGCCGCCGGTGGAGATGCCGAGCAGCACATCCCCCGGACGCCCGAGGGCGTAGAGCTGCTGCGCGTAGACCAGACTGGGATCGACGTCGTTGCAGAAGGCGCTGGTGAATCCCGGATGCGACAGCAGCGAAACGGCACGCAGGCCGCGCTGGAGCTTCCCGGCGAGATCGGCCCCTTCCGCGCCGAACGCGGCGGCGTACTCCTTCTGCTCCGCCGCCGGGAGTTCGCGCCGGAGCAGGAACCCCTTCAGCAGCTCGCCGCAGATGTGTTCGGCGTCGGCGGCGGAACCGCCGTTGCCGCAGCAGAAGAGGGTGCGACCGGCCTGGAAGGCGGCAAGAATCGTTTCCGTCGCCTCGCGGATGGCGGGCGCCGCGGACGCCAGCACCGGGTAGCGCCGCAGAAGAGTTTCGATATGGATCCCGATCGGTTGCATCATCCTGTTCCCCGCAGTGTAAAATGTTTTCAGATAACATAGCAAACAATCGCGCTTTTTTCAATCCCGACGGCAATTTTTCCCCGGAATTCCGGGCGGCGGCCGGGCAAAAAGAGGAAAAAATTCCCTGTTCCGACGGATTTTCCGTGCAATTTTCCTTTCGCGCGTCTATAGTAACAGAGCGGAAAAACGGAGTTTCACACTGTGAAGTTCTCCACGGGAATTCCGCGGAAA
>CAZPWP010000119.1:0-2355 GCA_964590295.1 uncultured Victivallis sp. | reverse complement strand
GCCGGAACCTTCGGCCGGATCATTTTCGATGACCGGCATGGTTGCCTGCCGCGGCGCGGTGTCCGGCCACTGCCATGACGCGGCGGAGAAGGGGGCGATTCTCTCCTTCACCCGCACGATTGCGCGGACCGGTGCGCCCTGCCGCATCACCGGCGCGTGCATCGACGTCACCGGCGGAATGTATTTCCGCTGATTCCGGCGCAGAAACGTGAGGAGGATACGAAGATGAAGGAAGCGATGTTCCGCCGGAAGGAGGCGGAAGGCATGGTGCGCTGCACCCTTTGTCCGCGCAGCTGCCGGATCGCTCCGGGGGAATGCGGATACTGCGGCGTGCGCCGCAACTGCGGAGGAGAGCTCGAAGCACTCACCTGGTGCCGTCCGGCGGCACTGCAGATCGATCCGATCGAGAAGAAACCGCTCGCCTTCTTCCTGCCCGGTTCGCGCACCTTCTCCATCGGTACCTTCGGCTGCAATCTCGGCTGTGTCTTCTGCCAGAACGACGAACTCTCGCGGGGGAGCTGTCCGCCGGGATTCCGCGACCGGGAGGTGACGCCGGAGGAGATCGTCGGAGCGGCGCTCCGGCACGGCTGCCGCTCGGTGGCGTTCACCTACAATGAACCGGCGGTCTTCTTCGAGTACGCTCTCGAAACCGCCCGTCTGGCGAAGGAGGCGAATCTCGCGACGGTTCTGGTCAGCAACGGCTGGATCAATCCGGAGCCGATGCGCGAACTCTATCCCCTGATCGATGCCGCCAACATCGACATGAAAGGGTTCAGCGAGGCATTCTACCGGGAGTTCTGCGACGGGAGTCTCGCGCCGGTGCTCCGGTCGATGGAGTACTTCTGCCGGGAGCTCGGACACCATCTGGAGATCACCAATCTGGTGATTCCGGGCCGGAACGACTCCCCGGAGCTGATCGACGCCTTTCTCGACTGGGCGGAGAGCACACTCGGGTGCGAGGTGCCGATTCACTTCTCGGCGTTTCATCCGGCGTACCGGCTGTTCGACCCGCCGACGCCGCCGGAGCTGCTGCGGAGGATCCGCGACCATGCCCGCGGCCGGGGATTCACCCGGATCCGGCTCGGGAACATTCCGGACCCCGAGGCGTAGCCGGTCAGCGCGAGATGGTCAGGAGACAGCGCCAGCTCCGGCTCTCCCCCGGAGCGACCGAAAAGCGGCGGAAGGGTTCGGGCGAGAAGAAGTTCTTCGGATGCTTCCAGAACACCGCCCGGTCCATGGCGGGGGAGCACTGAAGAGTGACGCTGTTGCAGAGTGGCGAAAAGTTCCCGGCGGCGATGTCGGTGCCGGGATGGGGGGATTCCGTGCTTTCCTTTGCGGCGGCAATGCCCTCCCGGACTTTGCCCGGCAGCTGGAACCAGCTTTCGTTGAACCCCGGCGCGATGTCGAAGAAGGGGTGGGCGTAGAGTTCGGTGTCAATCCGGCGGCGGCCGGTGTTGGCGAGGGTGAACTCATGTTCGACAGGGCTGTTGCCCGGCCGCAGGGTCAGCGTCACGGTCAGCTCGTAGGAGTAGCCGGCGTGATCGCCGGAGTTCTGCCGGTAGATGAGCCGGGTGGTTCCGCCGGAGTCCTCTGCCGAGGTCTGCCACGGAAAGAATGCGACCGGGTCGGTTTCAAACCGTCCTTCCCCGCGTTCCCGGACGATTCCGACGCCGATCTGAATCCGGGTGGAGTGGCCCGGGAGTTCCCCCGGTTCCAGTTCGAGAGTGGGGTAGAATTCGAACGGGAAGCCGTACGCCGGCAGCCGGTGATGGATGGAGCGCGCCCGGAGGAGGCTCGTTTCCGCGCCCTGCGGAATCAGGCTCCGGATCCAGCCGGCGAGCAGGAAGCGGTTTCCGGTCGACGGCACGTCGCGCGGCTGCGAAGCATCGACCACCTCGACCCGGAACGTGCCGGTGTCGAACCACCGCGACGCGGGTGGCGGAGGCTGCTCCTGCGGCGCGGTGCGGCAGCCGGAGAGCGGCAGGATGACGAGGAGTCCGGTCAGCCATAACCAGAACAATATCAACATTTTCTTTAGTTTTTTCCGCTGATTCGCCATTTTTCCGTCACCTGATGTTTTCCATGAAATATAGCAGAGGGGCGGCTGTTTGCAATCCGAATCCGGAGAAAAACCGGAGATTTCCGGTATGCCCGACTCCCGGACCGGAAAGACGCCGAGCCGCCCGCGCGTGGCACGCTGGACATAAGCCGGACGACGCAGGCGCGGTATTTCTTTTCGTGAGCAAAACTGCTACAAAACTGCTACAACTCGACCCGAAAAAAATAGCTAATATCTTCGGCATTTATTAGCTATTTTGAGCGTAAAGGATGGTGGGCAATGAGGGACTCGAACCC
>CAZPWP010000118.1:0-6965 GCA_964590295.1 uncultured Victivallis sp. | reverse complement strand
CAGAGCGTGAAAGAGGTGTGACGTATGGCAAAGACCGTCGAAGAGGCGAAAAAAAGGTCACATCGATTACAAAACTTTGTGACCGGTTGATTTAAATTGGCATCCCCAATGGGAGTCGAACCCATGTTGCCGGGATGAGAACCCGGTGTCCTAGGCCTCTAGACGATGGGGACGCAGGAGGCTTCGCCAAATGACGGTGTCTAATATAGACCGTCTTTCGGAAAAGTCAATCCCGCGGCAGGAGTTTTTTCGGTTTTCCACCAGGTTTTTCCTGTTCGAACTCCGGAAAAACGGAAAAAACGCTGAATTTCCGCTTTTTCTGACGCCCCCGTCTTGAAATTTCACCCGCCACGGCGTATAATCAAATAAGGAATGGCAACCCTGTCTCCGGAAAGGAGGAGATCGTGAAACATCACCGCTTCATCCCGGCCCTGCTAATCGCTCTCTCTGTCGTCGCCGACGCCGCGGAGATCCGGAAGAGCGACGGCACGGTCTATCCCGATGCGACCGTGGAGCAGGTCGACCTCGCCGGATTGACCATCAGCTTTGTCAATGAATATGGGACCTCGGTTCTCAAACGGATTCCGTTCGAGGAGCTGGATGCCGCCGTACAGCAGCAATACCGCTACGACCCCGAACGGGCACGCCGGTATGAGGAGCGACGCGAACAGCTCAGCCGCGACAGTGTCGAAGAACGGAAGGCAACCGATCAGGCCGGGCGTGCCGAGGCAATCCGGGAAAAACTGCGGGAACGTTTCAACGGGAAAAATGTCGAAGTCTCCCGCGACGACCTGCTCTTTCTGATCCGTTCCAACCGCCGGGCATTGCGGGTCAGCGGGATTGAACCGGCGGAGGCCGGCACCCTTGTCCGGGTCCTCCGGGACGACAGCGGCCTCGACGCTCTGCCGATGATGATTCTGGTGGACGGTCTGAAGCTGAAAGCCGAAGAGAGCTGGACCGGCTTTCTCTATCCGACCGGCCTGAAAACGCGTATTCAGGGCAATGCCAATCTGCCGGTCTTCTGTTCCACGATTGAAATGGCGGCCGATCTCGTTTCCGATTATCTGGATATCTACTACCAGTTTGCCGCATCCGGCGGAGCTTCCGCCGATGACTCCGCGATTCCCGCGGAAACAGCCGGTGACGGAAGCGATGACGCCGCCGGCGTCGCCGGGATCGACACCAAAGACAAGGAGAGTTCCGAACCCATCGAATTCGGCAACATCCGCAACTTCTCCGGCTTCTACTACTTCGGCAACAACTACTATCCGGTCTGGTGGTATTACGGGAACTGGTGGAACCGCTATCCGGGGCGCCCGATCCCGTCGCGTCCGTCGCGTCCGTCCCGGCCGCCCGTGGGCCCGGTGGCTCCGGAGCGCCCTTCGAAACCGGATCGTCCGGCAAATTCAGGGAATATCGTGAAGCGGAAGAGCGTCGTCGCTCCGCAGCAGCGCCAGGGCACGGTCCAGGCGGCGCCTGCGCGCGCCTCGGAGAAGCAGAAGCCGGTCATCCGGCTGAATGCGCAGCCCGAACGCCCGGCGGGAACTTCCACGCTTCGGGCCCCCTCCCGCAGCGGAAATATCATTCCCGCCGCGCCGGTGAATTCCTCCGGCAGCCGCCGGGCGGTGGGACGCTTCTGAATCCGGCGGAAGCGCAGCGCGGAGAAGGGGAAATCCTCTTCTCTGTTTCGAGTTCAGGGAAAACAAACGCCGTTTCGCTCCCGGCGGCCGCGCGCCGGGAAATGGTTCTCCAAATAAAAAGGGAGAGGCGGCAAGCCGTCTCTCCGTTTGGTTTTCCGGACGAAACTCTCCGCTTACGGCATCGCCAGAAGCGAGAAGACCAGTGCGAAGATTGCGCAGGTCTCGATGATGCCGAGCACCATCAGGTAGTTCGCGAATCCCTGATTGGTTTCCCCGAAGGCGTTGCAGCCGCCCGCCGCCGCCTTCCCCTGGTACCAGGCGGAAACCATCAGCGCCAGACCGCCGAAGATGCCGATGCCGAGGTAGAGCGGCCAGTACTGCGGGGCCGTCAGCGCTCTCCCTTTCAGAATGATCATCATGATCATGCCGTAGATCGTCTGCGACAGCGGCGCACCGGCCAGCGCGACCAGAAGGAACGGCGCCGGTTTGTCCTGCTGATAGCACTTCTTCCAGGCGCCGACCGCGGCACTGCCGCCGATTCCGGCACCGAGGGAAGAGCCGATTCCGGCCAGACCGACTGCCGCGTATCCGCCGGCGAGCGCCAGCGCTTTCATCGTCTCCACTTCCATAGCTCAGTTTTCCTCCGATTGTTTGTGATTTTTAAACGGTTTGAAATTCGATCCGCTCCAGCTCAAACCGACATGGTTGGAGAATTCCAGCGTGTTGAGCCGGATGCCGTGGACCAGTACGCTCAATGCGCAGAGTCCGAGATTCAGCAGGTGACCGAAGAGGATCACCAGAATGCCGAAGAGCAGGAGGAAGGGAGAAACCTTCCAGATGCTCACTCCCATGTCGTTGAAACTCGCGGCAATGTAGTACCCCGCCATCCCGACCGCGAAGAGCCGGATGTAGGAGAGCACATCGACGAAGCTGCCGATGATGTTGAAGGGGAACTGAAAGATGTCTGCGACATTTTTCCAGTTGACGTCACAGCAGATCACCAGCAGCAGGCCGACGCCGTAGAGCCAGTACATGCAGACCGGGAATTCCCCCGGCCAGACGATCAGCCGGAGCGTCAGGAAGAAGTTCCCCCACAGGATCAGCATCCAGCCGAGGTTCCGGCCGATGCTGCGCAGATTTCCCTCGTGGACCGCGCGCCAGATTCGCCCGAGCGAAAGCTGCGCCACCGCCAGCATGAAGCAGAAGGCCTGCACGTTGGCGTCCTTGACCTCCTCCTGCGTGAAGAACTTCAAACTGAACTGCGGCAGCGGCCCCGTGCCGAAGTAGTTGTTGGTCAGCACGCCCCAGACGATCGCGGCGATGCTCAGCACCATCATCATGCGCAACGGCGGCGCCGCCGCCGGACGATTGCGGAACTTCCACTTCGCCAGCAGGGTCCCCAGCAGAAAGACCAGTCCGTACCCCGCGTCGCCGATGATCATCGCGTAGAAGATGGTGAAAAAGATCAGTACGCCGCCGGAGACGTCGATCTCATCGTACCCGGGCGAAATGCCGAGGAACCGGAAGAGCGGCGAGATCACCCGGCTGAACTTCGACTCCTTGAGCAGAGTCGGCACTGCGTCGCCCGGCTCGGGATCGGCAATCAGCAGCCCCCAGCCGTGTTTGCGCGCCGCGCCGCGCAGTTTTTCGATCTCCGGAGCCGGAACGAATCCGGAGAGCGACACCACGGCGCCGTGTTCCGCCAGCGAATCGTGCACCCTGGCATATTCCAGCTCGGAATCCAGCGTCTGAATCCGCCGCCGGGCCGCGGGCAGGGAAGCGAGCAGCGCGTTCAACGCTTCATGGACCGCCTGATATTTGAGTTCGAGCTCTTCCGCCCGGCGCCGCAGCGCCGGCGGATTGTCCTCCTCGCCGAGGCGGATTTCCGGCAGCGCGTCCGGCTCCAGCTCCCGCAGCGTGGTCACCACGAAGAAGATCCGCCCGGAATCCTCGCTGATCGGGCGGACCTCCGCCTCCTCCAGCGCCGCCGCCGCCTCATACTGCTTCCCGTTGCCGCAGCAGAGGTGGACATGAATGCCCTTCTCCTCCAGCGCGATGATCGCGTCGCGGTTGAACTCTCCCCAGACGGAGAGCGCTTTCCGCCGCTGGCGGATGTTCTCCAGCTCGCCCGCGAACCGGTCCCGCTTGTCGAGCAGGTCGGCCGCCTCCTCCAGAATTTCCGCGCCGGAACGGGGCCGCCCCGGCGGAACTTCGCCGCCGTTTTCCCGGAGGAGCTTCTCCAGCTCCCCCGTCACGCGGAGAGCTTCGGCGAGATCCTCGGTGAGCTGCTGGGCGTTTTCCGAGGCGGCGCCGCGGACCGTTTCGACCTGCATCACCCCGAGCCCGCGCAGCGCGGTGAGCGCTTCCTCCTGTTCCGCGCCCAGCGCAAGCAGCGTGACTTTTTTCATCGGTACAATCATCTTATCTCATCTCCCGCTGATTCACGGCCGGATCTGCCCGCTGCCGCGAACGAGATATTTGTAACTGGTCAGCTCATCCGCGCCCATCGGACCGCGGGCGTGGAGCTTGTCGGTGCTGATGCCGATCTCCGCCCCCATGCCGAATTCCCCGCCGTCGGTGAACCGGGTCGAGGCGTTCGCGTAGAGCGTCGAGGAGTCCACTCCGGCGAAGAAGAGATCGATGTCCGCCGGAATCCTGCTCAGAATTCCGTCGCTGTGTCCCGAACCGTAATGGTTGATGTGCGCCATCGCCTCCTCGACCGAACCGACGGTCTTCACCGCGAGTATCAGTGCGAGATATTCGGCGAAGTAGTCCTCCTCCGTCGCGGGGAGCGCTTCCGGCGCGAGTTTGCGGAACGCGTCGTCGCCGCGCAGTTCCACGCCGTTTTCCCGCATCGCGGCGAGGAAGGGCGGCACGAACCGCGGCGCGATGTCGCGGTGAATCAGCAGCGTCTCCACGGCATTGCATGCACTGGGGCGCTGCACTTTGGCGTTGACGATGATCTTCACCGCCTGGTCGATGTCGCACTCGCGGTCGACGAAGAGGTGGCAGACCCCCTTGTAGTGCTTGAGCACCGGCATGGTCGCTTCGGCGCAGACCAGCCGGATCAGCCGTTCGCCGCCGCGCGGAATCACCAGATCGAGACAGCGGTCCATCTTGAGCAGCAGATGGACCGCCGCGTGATCGGTCCACGGCACCAGCTGAACGGCGCCGTCAGGCAGGCCGCACGCCATCGCCGCCCGGTTGAGCAGCCCGGCGAGGCAGAGGTTCGAGTGGAACGCCTCGCTGCCGCCGCGCAGAATCACCGCGTTGCCGGCCTTCAGACAGATGCCGGCGGCGTCGACGGTCACATTGGGCCGCGACTCGTAAATGATGCCGATCACGCCGATCGGGACGGAGATTTTGGTAATTTCAAGCCCGTTCGGGCGGACGTTTTTCGACAGGATTCTTCCGACCGGGTCGTGCTGGCAGGCGACGGTGCGCAGCCCGTCGGCCATGTCCTGGATGCGGGCCTCGGTGAGGGTGAGCCGGTCGATCATTGCCGGAGCGAGCCCTTTGGCGCGGGCCGCCTCGAGATCGGCCGCGTTGGCCGCCTGAATCTCCGGTCGGGCCGCTTCGATTTCGCGCGCCATCTGCTCCAGACAGCGGTTTTTCGCTTCACCTGCCAGCGTGGCCAAGGCACGGGAGGCGGTTTGGGCTTTTGCGCCCATCGTCTCCAGTGCGGTCTTCATCACTTCGGTTGTCACCGTCCCGCTCACCGCGTTTCCTCCGGAAAAGTCCACTGTTGCCTGTCAAAATATACTCTCTTTACAATACAGCAGAATTGCTCCGGTTGCAAATCGCCGGAGCCGGAATCTTCGCCAATCTTGAAAAAACTCCGGAAAAACCTTCCCGTCGCGCTTTTTTCCATCGAATCGGATTGCATTTTTGCCGAAACGGGTTATTTTAATCACTTGTTTTATTTTTGTCGATGAAGAATGAACATCCTCATTTTCAAACAGGAGAAGAAATATGCCGGTTGATATTCTGGTCGGTACCCAGTGGGGTGACGAAGGCAAGGGAAAACTCATCGACGTGCTCACCCGCGACGTCGATATGGTGGTCCGCTTCCAGGGCGGCAACAACGCCGGCCATACCGTCGAAATCGGCAGCGAGCGCTACGTGCTTCACCTCGTCCCCTCCGGGATCTTCCGCAAAGGGGTCCGCTGCGTCATCGGCAACGGACTGGTGGTCGACCCGATCGCTCTGGCCGGGGAGATGAAGGGGATCGCCGAAAAAGGGTTCGACGTGACCGTGATTGAATTGAGCAACCGCGCCCAGCTGATCTTCGAATACCACAAGCGCGCCGATGTGCTCAACGAGGCGGGGGCCGGGTCGAAGAAGATCGGCACGACCAGGCGCGGCATCGGTCCGGCCTACGCCGACAAGATGCAGCGCTGCGGCATCCGTGCGATCGACCTCACCTCGCCGGAACGGCTCGAACCGCAGTTCCGCGCCGAGGCCGCGAAATACAACAAGCTCTTCTCCGAGCACGGCATCGCGCAGATCGACATCGACGCCGAATGGGAGCGCGTCAAAGAGGCTGCCGCCTATCTCGCGCCCCGCGTCTGCGATACGGTCTATTCCATCAACGCCGCGCTCAAGGCGGGGAAGAAGGTGCTCTGCGAGGGGGCGCAGGGAGCGCTGCTCGATATCGACCACGGCACCTATCCCTTCGTCACCAGCAGCAACACCATCTCCGGCGGCGCCTGCACCGGCGCCGGCATCGCGCCGCAGCAGGTTCGCGACAGCTGGGGCGTGATCAAGGCCTACACCACCCGGGTCGGCGAAGGACCGTTCCCGACCGAACTCTTCGACGAGACGGGCGAACAGCTGCGCCGGATCGGACGGGAATTCGGCGCCACCACCGGACGGCCGCGCCGCTGCGGCTGGTTCGACGCGGTTGCCGCGCATTACGCCTGCATGGTTGACGGCATCAACAAGCTTGCGGTCACCAAGCTCGACGTGCTCGATTCGTTTGAAACGCTTGCCGTCTGCGTCGCCTATGAGATCGACGGCCGGATCACGAAGGAGTTCCCCGCCTCGATTGCCGAACTGCAGGCGGTCAAGCCGGTGCTCGAGTGGCTCCCCGGCTGGCAGTGCGACACCACCGGCGCGACCTGCTGGAACGATCTGCCGGAGAACGCCCGCAACTACCTGAAACGCATGGCGGAGCTGGTGGATTCCTCCATCGCGGTGGTTTCGGTCGGTCCCAGGCGCGACCAGACCTTCCTGGTCTGAGTGCGGTTCTGACGGATTTTCGGGTGCGCCCGGGGGAAGGCCGCGGCAAGCGGCGATGGAAGAAAAAGTTCCGTCGTCGACGCG
>CAZPWP010000117.1:0-6971 GCA_964590295.1 uncultured Victivallis sp. | reverse complement strand
TTCCGCCAGGCACTCCTCTCACATGCGCTCGCGGCGCTGACCGCGCTGAACAGAGCGTGAAATGCGCCGCGGCTGCCGCTTCAGAGTGCCCGGAGCACGACCGAGGCGCAGACGCAGCCGAAGATGGCCGGCAGATAGGAAACGGTTCCGACGGTGGAGCGGTGGCGCCCCGCTTCGTCCTTCCAGGCGAGGACCGCTTCCGGCGAAACGACCTCCGGGGAGAAGACGGTGCGGACGCCGCGGTTGACGCCGGCGGCGCGGAGCCGGGTGCGGACCGCGCGGGCGAGGGCGCATCCGTGCGTCTTCGAAATATCCGCCACCTGGATTTGCGACGGATCGACCTTGCCGCCCGAACCCATCGAGCTGATGACCGGGATATCGCGCTGGAGGCAGCCGAGGAGGAACTCCACCTTCGGCGTGAGCGAGTCGATCGCGTCGACCGCATAATCGAATCCGGCTTCGAGCAGCCGGTCGATTCCGTCGCCCCGGAGGAACTCCACCCGGGGGAGGAAGGTTCCGTCGGGATTGATTTCGCGCATCCGTTCGGCGACCACCTCCGCCTTGGGGCGGCCGAGGGTCGAGGTGAGCGCGGGGAGCTGGCGGTTGCAGTTGGTGAGTTCGACGCGGTCGCCGTCGACGAGGGTGAGGGCGCCGATTCCGGCGCGGGCGAGCTGTTCGGCGGCGTAGGCGCCGACGCCGCCGACGCCGAGCACCAGTACGCGGGCGCGGCGGAACCGCTCCAGCTTCTCCTTGCCGAGCAGAAGGCGGGTGCGTTCGAAACGGGACAGGTCTTTCGAATCATTCATCGCTGCAGAAACTCCCTGAAGTTGGCGTCGGTGATCGCAGTCAGTCGTTCCGCCGGGCAGTCGAGCAATTCCGCGGCGCGTTCGATCAGCCGTTCGACCGGTTCGGAGGAGTCGTCGGTTTCGAAGCCGATCCGGTCGAAGCCGCGCCGGCGGAGGTGTTCGACAAGCGGGGGGTGTTCGAGCGCCGCCGCCCCGAGCGAGAGGTAGAACCCGTGGCGTCGGAACTCCTCGAAGAGCTCCGGCGGGCCGCGGAAGCCGTGAAGCAGTTTCCGCATGCGGGGGCAGGGTTTCACGGCGGCGAGCAGTTCCGCCGCCGCCCGGACGCAGTGGAACACCACCGGCTTCTCCCGCTCCGCGGCGAGGCGGAGCAGCCGGTCGAGCATCTCCTGCTGGATGGCGAGCGCGGGGCCGCGCAGGCGGTCGAGACCGATTTCGCCGAGGGCGGCGGCCCGCTCCAGAGCGGCGGAAAATTCGCGCGTCGGCTCCATCGGCTGCGACGGGAGACGCCACGGATGAAACTCCAGCGATTCCAGCGGAAAGCGGCCGAGCCGGTCGAGCCTTGCGGAGACCAGCGCGGCGGTGCCGGGAGGCGGCGCCGAATGGGTGTGAAAATCGCTCGCCATGTCTACAGCGGCCTGCCCATCTTTTCGGCGAGGGCGGGACGGAGCGCCAGCTGGGCGTGGCAGACCGCCAGCGCGAGGGCGTCGGTCGCGTCCAGCGGAATCTCTTCGATCCCGATGCCGAGTTCGATCGCCATGATCCGGGCGACCTGCTCCTTGGTGGCGCCGCCGTTGCCGACGGCCGAACGCTTGGCGGAACGGGGAGAGTAGGCGTAAACCGGAATCTGTTTTTCGGCGAGCGCGGTCAGGATGGCGCCGCGCGCCATGCCGAGGATGATCGCGGTCGACGCGTTTCTCCCCAGGAACGGCTCCTCGATCGATGCGCAGTCGGGATGGAACGCGTCGATCAGCTCCCGGATTCCTCCGGCGAGCCGCCGCAGGCACTCGGTGTGCGGCAGCCGGGCGGAGTTGGCGATGACGCCGCAGTCGAGGATGGTGAAACTTGCCGGGTTGTCCGCCCGGATCAAGCCGTAGCCGGTGGTGCGGATCGCCGGGTCGAGGCCGAGAATAATCATCTGGAAATTTCCCTTGTCTGGTTGATTTTTCTCCATAAGATACCATGACGGCGGCGCGAAATCAACCGGAAACCGGAAAAAATCCCGCAGGTTCCGACGGGGAGGAGGAGCGCGACTCCGGCCGCCCGGCGGGGAGGAGCGGCACAGAATCGTTCTGCATGGGATTCCTCCCAGGCTGGAAACATTCCCGTTCTCCCCGGGAATTTTTGTCAACCCGGCAGGGGAGTCAGCGGAAGAGCGGCACCATTTCCGCCTCTTCCACCAGATCGCGGAAGTCGGCGGAATCGAACCGTTTGAGGAACTCCGCCGCCTCGGCGGAGAGATTCCTGTTCCAGAGGAGCACGCAGCGGACCGCCAGCGGATATTTCCCGGCGGCGATCTCCGCCGGTTCGGGGCGCACCCCGTCGACGGCGGCGGCTTTGACCGTCACCGGGAGCTCCGGCAGCAGCAGCCCGAAGGCGATCGCCTCGCTGTCCGCGCCGGCGAGCAGCAGAAGCTCCCGGCTGGACCCGACCCGGAAGATTCCCGCGGCCGGTTCCCCGCCGTCGAGGCCGATCAGCGCCTCCGCGCGTCCGGCTCCATTCGCCCGGGGCTTGAGGCCGAGCCGGTGCATCTCGGTCGGGGAACCGTTGTAGGCGCTCCACCCGGGCCGTGCCGCCGTCAGGATCGAAGCGAGCTGTTTCCGGGTGAAAGTCGCGGCCGGATTGTTCGCCGACAAGTAGACCGCCGCCGCCAGCGCGCCGTAGGGACGCCGCTCCCCGGGGAACGACTTCGGAATCCGTTCCATCGGGATGAGAACGAAATCGGCCTCCCCCGCCTCCAGCTGCTTCACCGCCGTTTCCGGAGAGACGGTTTCCAGGCTGAGCTTCACGGAGCTGTTCTCCAATCCGTGCAGCAACGCGAGCTGCCGGACCGGCGCACCGCCGCCCGGCGTCGCGTCGAGGATCCGGACCGCTCCTCCGGCGGAGACAAGAAATGCCGTCGCCGCAACAAGGATCGCCGGCAGCCGTTTGCGCATCGGCGGACTCCTCCTACCGTTTTCCGTAGAGGGCAGCGAGCACCTCCAGCAGGCGCGCCATCTCCTCCGGCGTACCGATGGTGATCCGCACGCTGCGGCCGGTCACCGGGCCGGGGAAGTGGCGGACGATCACCGCCGCCTCGTGCAGCGCGCGGAAGCAGCGCGCCCCGTCCCCGTCCGGCGGGGCGGCGAAGAGGAAATTGGTCTGCGACGGCACCACCGTGAATCCCAGCGCGCGAAGCGATTCCGCGAGTTCCCCGCGGCTCTTCCGGATCCGGGCGCAGTTCTCCCGCATGTACCGCTGATCGGCGAAGGCCGCCCGGGCGATCTCCTGTGTGAGCATGTCCAGATTGTAGGAGTCCTTGACCTTGAACATGCCGCTGACCAGCGCGGCGTTCCCCACCGCGAACCCGAGCCGGAGTCCGGCCAGCGAATAGCTCTTGGAAAAGGTCCGCGACACCAGCACGTTGTCGAAACATGTCGCGAACTCCATGCAGTCGTCGTCGGCGAAGTCGGCGTAGGCCTCGTCGAAGAGCACCACGCCGTCGAAGCGCCGGCAGATCTCCCGCATGAATTCGCGGGGGAAGGAGTTTCCGGTCGGCGCGTTCGGGCGGGTGATGATCAGCAGGTTGGCTTCGGCCGCCTGTTCGAGCAGATTGCCCGGCATGGCGAAATCCGCCGCCGGATCGAGTGCGATCCGGATCACCGGCGCCCCCTGGATCTTCGCCAGCTCCGGATAGAGCGAGTAACTTGGATCGAGGCAGGCCAGCGGCCGGTCCGGCGCGGTGAAACAGCGGAACGCCATGGTGAGGATGTCATCCGAACCGTTTCCGGCGATGACGTTTTCCCGCTTCACGCCGAATTCCGCCGCGATCGCGTCGCGCAGCGCATCGGCCATCGGATCGGGATAGCGGCGGAGCCGTTCATACGGGAAGTTTGCCAGCACCTCGCGAACCTTCGGCGACGGCGGCCGGGGATTCTCGTTGGTGTTGATTTTGACCAGATCGGCCGTCTTCGGCTGCTCTCCGGGCACGTAACCGGCCATCGCGTCGATTTCGGGGCGGAAATAGGATTTCATCGCGGAACGCTCCTGCATACAATTGGCAAATCACTCCCTATAATATAACGCGCCGGCACGCAATTTACAACACGGCATGCCGGCGCGGCGGTGACTCCCGCGGTTCCGTGATTTCCGGAGGCTTATTTTCTTTCCTCGCGGGGGCGGGGCGCGGGACGATTCTTCATCGCCTCGAGATACTTCTCCGGATCGGCGGTACGTTCCGCCATCCGCGTCAGCATCTTTTTCGTCTGTTCCAGTTCAGCGGTCTCCTTCCCGCTCTCCTTCGCCAGGGCGAGCTCCTTGTCGACCCGTTCGAGCGCCCGCTTGAAGACGCCGTTCATCTCGGTCACGGCCGCTTTCGCCTCGGCGGAACCGGCTGCCGCCTTCCTCAGTTTCTGTCGCGCTTCGCGCAGCGCATTGCGCTCGGGTTCGGTGAAGCCGCGCTCCATCATGCGGGGACCTCTCCGGTCCGGACGGCCCTGGTGCATTCCGGCCTCCCGGGGAGCGTGCTTTCCGGCGTCCGGCCGGGCCTTCGCATCCGGCGCCTCCGCCGGAGGGGCGGACTCTCCGGGACGCATCGCCTCATCGCGCCTGCCCGCGGGGCGCTTCATTTCATGCTGCGGATCGGGGCGCTTCCCATCGTGGCAGCGGAGTTCCACCCGCAGCTCGGATTTTCCCGGGCGGTCGACGGCGGGCCCGGTGGTCATCCGCTTGAGGCAGCGTTCGGTCAGCGCCGCTTTCCGTTCCAGCTGCTTCCTGGCGAATTCGAGTTTCTTCTCCGCCTGATCCACATCGTACTTCAGCTTCGCTTCGACCAGCGCACCGATCGCGGCGCGGAGCTTCCCCCGGTTCGCTTCGGATCCGTCGTTGCGGAACTCCGCCATCGCATCGCGGATCTCTTCATTCAATTCGGCGAATTTCGCCCGATCCACTTCGCTTATCTGCAGCAGCGGAAGCAGCTGATGCTGGAGGCGCAGCTGCATCGGCTGCTGCGCCGGCGCACCGGTTTTTTTCCCGGGTTCGGGCGGCGGCGGCAGCGGCTGTTCCTGCGGCCGCTGTCCCGGCGCGGGCGGCAGCGGCGCGTTTTCGGCGCTGGAGCCGAACGGGAGTGCCCCGAGCGTGAGCGCCAGGGCGGCGGCGGGAAGACGGAATCCTTTGTTCATAATACACTTCCTTTCCTGATGAACCGCCGGAACCCGGCGGTGTTGTGGTTCATCTGATTAACGCCGCGGAAAAGAAAAATATTGTTGACGCCGATGAATTTTTTTGTAAAAACAAAGCCGGATTATCCGGTGCGGAACCCGGTTCCGCCTCCGCCGGCCCGCGCCGAGGCGGGCGCATTCGCCCTGCCTTTGAAAAACGCCCTGCCGCGCCGGCCCTGCCCCCTTACGCCTTCCGCCCGAAGTCGCGCGGAATCCTCCGGCTCACCGGAATCGTCACCAGAAATCCCGGAATCGTGCAGAGCATCACGTAGCGGAAAAATCCGACGAACCCGAGGCGCTCCTGCACCCATCCGGAGATCATCCCGATCAGGCAGAGCCCGAGGATCGAAATCCCGGTCATGATCGCGAAGTGGCTGGTCTTGTAGGCGCCGGAACTCTCCGCCGCCGCGACCATCACCAGCATGAAGGCGGTGTAGCCGAGTCCGTAGCCGAACTGTTCGACCGCGACGCAGCCGCCGATGATCCAGAGCGACTGCGGCTGCGCCTCCGCGAGGTAGACGTAGACGACGTCCGGCAGGTTGATCGCGCAGACCAGCGGCCAGAGCGTCCGTCCGAAGCCCCAGCGCGCCGCCGCCAGCCCGCCGAGAATGCCGCCCGCGGTGAGCGCGATGGCGCCGAACGTGCCGTAGAGCAGCCCGAACTCCTCGACCGACAGCCCCAGCCCTCCCGCGGAACGGGGATCCTGCATGAAGGCGATGGCGATCCGGCCGAGCTGCGCCTCCGCCACCCGGAAGAAGAGGAGAAAACACAGCAGCGAAAGGATCCCGGGCCGGGTGAAGAAGCTGCCGAAGGCGTCGAAAAACTCCCGGCTCACCCGCCCCGGCTCCCGGGGCCGGGGGCGGTCCGTCCCGGGCCGCGGCAGCACCCGGCAGTGCCAGAGCGAGAGTGCTCCCATCACCGCCGCCGCGACCGCCAGCGCGACGCACCAGCCGGTGCGGATCTCACCGGTGCGGATCTCGATCCAGCCGGCGAGCATCACCAGCGCCCCCTGGACCAGCACGGTGGCGATCCGGTAGAAGGTGCCCCGGATTCCGGCGAAGAAGGTCTGGTCGTGCTCATCGAGCGCGATGAGATAGAAGCCGTCCACCGCGGCGTCGTGGGTGGCGGAGGCGAAGGCGAGGAAGAAGAAGGCCGCCACCAGCAGCCGGGTCATCCCGGCCGGCGGCATCAGGCACGCCGTCAGAAGAAAGAGGAGCGTCATCGCGAACTGCGCGGCGAGAATCCACCGCCGTTTGGTGTTGAAGAGGTCCAGCACCGGCGTCCACAACGGCTTGACCGCCCAGGGAAGCATCAGCAGACTGGTCCAGAAGGCCATCGCGCGGTTCTCCATGCCGAGCGACTTGAAGAGCACCGCGCTCACCGCGGCGACCACCGCGTAGGGTCCCCCCTCCGCGAAGTAGGTGCCCGGCACCCAGAGCCACGCTTTCCCTTGTCCGCTCATTCCGTTCCCCCGGCAGAAAGAACGCCGCCGGAACCCCCTCCGGACGGCGGTTTTCTCAATGTAGCACCGTTTCGGGGAAAGTGCAACCCCGTTTCAGGCGCGGCCACGCCGTCGCCGGCCGCTTCGACGGTTCGTAACACCGTTTGCGGGAGCACCTCCCCGGCGTGACCGGGAGGATCCAATCGGACCGGGCGAGATCGGTTCCCCTGCGGGTTCTCTCCTTCCTGCCCGCAAAAGCATTGGCCCGACGAACAGGAAGCCGATATGAGGCATGAAAGTAAGCGCCCA
>CAZPWP010000116.1:0-7010 GCA_964590295.1 uncultured Victivallis sp. | reverse complement strand
CCGCCCCCTCTGGAACACCGAGTGCTACTACCTGCCCGCCGCCCGCTTCCGCCAGATCAACCACGACCTGGGGTTCTCCCGCTACGGAGCGAACGACATTCAGCGCCACTTCCTCGACGGTCTCTATCACGGCGTCACCGCGGCGGCCTCGCCCGCTGCCAGCAGCTATTTCCACCGTACCGGCAACACCGTCAATCTGATCAGCTTCAATCAGGTCGCCGCCGCGCAGAACGCGCTCTCCGCCCTGCTCGACGGGATGGAGAAACTTGAGAAGGTCGAACGCAATCCGCAGGTTCGTTCGGCGCTCTTCCTCTCCCGTGACGGCAAACGGGCACTGGGATTCCTCTACGACTTCCGCCCGAGCGGCAGCACCTGGATTCCGGGACGCGCCGCCGATGTGAGGATCCTCGACCTCTACGGCAACGACCGGACCGCCGGCGGGAAATACCGTCTCGGCTTCGAACCGTACTATCTGACCGGAACTCCGGACGCGGTCCGGCAGGCGCTGAAAGGCTCCCGTTTCGAACTGGAAAATCCGGTGGAATTTCACGGGCGGCGGTTCGGAAATCTGCTGCTGCTCGACGCGAAAAACCTCTCCGGCGTTCCCGCCAAGGCGGAGTGCGTGCTCGACGGCATGCCGCTGCAGCTCTCGTTCCGCAATGATGTTGACCACACGCAGGTGATCCTGCCCTTCTCCGGCAAGGCGCCGGCAGGAGTGAAGATGATCCCGGAGACGCCCGGTTACACACTCCCGGCGACCGTGACGCTCCGCCGGGGAACCCGCGCCGCGCTCTCGGTTTCCGGCGGCGTCCTGAAAATCCAGCTCGACGTGAAGGATTCCAACCTCAAAGCCGCGGAAAAGCAAGAGCTCTGGAACGGTTCCGCGGTGGAGGTGTTCCTCGATCCGGAACCGCTGCGCAACCTCACCGTCGACGACGTGAAACCCCACCAGTATGTGTTCGCGGCGCTGCCCTCCTCCACCGGAGTCGAAGCCATCGCCCTCCGTCGGGAGTCCACCCGCGCCTCCCGCAAGGTCGAGCGGACCGCCGACGGCTACCGGATGGCCCTCGAAATTCCGCTCGATGAGCTGCCCGATTCGGAGTTTTACGGCCTCGACATCGAGATCGCCCGGCCGGGAGAGAAAGAGAAAGAGTCTCTCGGCAGCCGCCCGGGACTTTCGTTCCGCAAACGCCTCCACTACCATCTGATCCGGATCCCGGGGGACCGGCGGCTGCACAACACCGATTTTTCCGATGCCGCTTTCGGGGACCCCGCCTGGTGGAATTACAACATTACGCCGGGCACGACGGTCGATGCCGACGGGAAAACCGGTGTCACCATCACCAATCTCCGGCCGGAGAAAGCGGCCGAAAGCGTGATTCAGCAGCAGATTCCGATTCCGCCGGGGCAGTACTGCAGCGGCACGTTGCAGGTCATCTTAAGCTATCGCGGCGTCAAGGCGGCGAAACCGGGCCGCGGGCGCCACGGTCTGCTGCTCGCGGTCAACCACAACAGCGGCGATATCCATTACGCGGAAAGCACCCGCAGGAGCGATCTGGAAGGAGACGGGAAGCGGCAGCTGTACTCGTTCGACTTCAAGGTCCCGCCACGGACGAACTATCTGAAACCGCGCATCGGACTTGGCGCGTACACCACCGGAACCGTTCAGGTGGAACGGGTCGAACTGATGCTGAACCAATAATCAAAACACAGGAAAGGAACACCATCATGAAACAACTTCTCCTCTCTCTCCTCGCCGCGACCGCGGCAGCCGCCGTCACCGCCGCCCCCGCCGGAAATCAAAATCAGTTCCGAATCGACGTGCAGGGAGAAAAGGAGCTCGGACTGGTCTACAGGAGCGGCTCGGAAGGCACCACCGGCAGCCAGGCCGGATGGCTCAAGGAGAAAAAAGATACCCGCCTGGTGGTGAAGGGCGCGATCGCCGATGAATGGAAGGAGTTCACCTTCACCTTCGTCCCCAAGGCGGACGGCAGAGCGCGCCTCGAGATCATGAGCGACGATATAAAGTTCTTCGTCGCCTATGACAACTTCCGCGTCACCGGCGCGACACTCGCCAACGGCGATTTCGAAACGGCGGGGAAACAGCCGGACCGCCCCGACCGCTGGTGGCCGATGCGCAAGCCGGTCTATGTCAAGGATGCGCAGGGAGCTTCCGGAAAGAACTTCGTCCTCTGCGCCCATAACGACCGCTGGATCCAGTCCTTGCCCTGCAAGGCGGGCGAAGCGATCACCGTGACCTTCCTGGCGAAACGGGCGGAGACGCCGAAAAGCGCGGAGTAAAACGCTCCCCCCCCTCCGCCCGTCCACCGGACGGAGGGGCAATTTCCCTTTTTCATGAACGAACATCAGAAACAGATCTACCGGTATCTGCTCGACCGCATCGCGGCGGATGAATTCC
Organism: uncultured Victivallis sp.; assembly: GCA_964590295.1. Lineage (GTDB taxonomy): Bacteria > Verrucomicrobiota > Lentisphaeria > Victivallales > Victivallaceae > Victivallis. Next base: position 4,591 of record CAZPWP010000116.1, on the reverse strand, counting down.
ATGTCGGCGAACGGATTCCGACGGAGAACCAGCTGGCCGAACAGTTTTCCACCGGGCGGCTCAACGCTCACTACGCAGTCAAGGCGCTGGAACAGGCCGGCATTCTCCGCTGCGACCGACGGCGGGGAACGACTCTTCTGCGCTGTCCGCAGGAATACGAACTCGGCCGGCTGCTCCTGCCGGTCAGCCGGAAGGTGTGCGCCCTCAATCACAGTCAGCTCAGTTACCGAAATATCCACTGGAACGACCGGATTCTCGTCCCGCTCCGCACCATGCTCGCACGGCATCGAATCGACTTCGAAGAGCGGCTGGTCAGCGAAACCATCACGCCGGAAGAGTATCAGGAGATGCTTTCTGAACTCATCCGCCAGGGGTGCGGCGGCCTGATCGTCGTCCCGGGCGGGAGCTGGGATCAGATTTTCGCGGACCGGCCGGAACTGCTGTTCCGTTTCCGCAATCACATCCACCTCTTCGACCGCGGCGGCATCATGCCGGACTGCTCCTGGTGCAATATCGTCGGCATCAACAATGTCCGTGACGGAGCGCTCGCACTGGAGATCACGATGAAGACGCATCCGTCGCGCGTGGTCTTCTGCCTGCTCTCCATCAGGCACTCCCGCTTCCAGCTGGAGCGTTACCGCGGTATTCAGGAGAGTATGCCGAGTTACGGCAAGGAGGCGGTTGAACTTGTTACCTATCAGCCGGACGAAGCGGGCTATTACCCTCAGTTTGCGCAGGATTTCGTACCGGACACCGCCTTCATTGCCTGCAATGACCGCTCCGCCGCCTGGTTGATCGACTCCGCCCGCGCAGCCGGCTACGAGCCGGGGCGCGACTACAAACTGATCTCCTTCGACAATGACCTGCGCTTTGCCGATTATCACCTGACAACCCTCTCCCCCAATCTGGAGCTGATCGCCCAGCTGCTTGCGGAGAAACTGATCGCCGCCATCGACGGGCGGCCTTCCGATTTCACCAGCACGCACCGGATCATCTCAAAGGTGATCCGCGGAGATACCATGTAACCACGAACGGAATGATGCAAGGACCCGTTACCATGAAGCATGACACCTTTACGCTCGACTTCCCCCTGGCCCGGCAGCACACCGGTCTGCCGGTTGCAAACGGCAGTCTCGGCATTCTCATCTGGGGAGCCGGCAGGGAGCTTCAGCTGACCGCCGCCCTGGAAGCGTGCTGGGATCACCGCTTTTCCGAAAAATTCCGGAAGCCGATTCCCTATGACGACCTCGTCGCCGCCTGGACTCCGGAGTCCGTCGCCGAGGTCAACCGCCTGCTGCGGGAAAACTGCGGCTCGGAACAGCCCCGTCCGACCGGCACCCGCTACTGGTCCGGCACCCGGGTCGGCGGCGGCACATTCACCCTGCAGCTCGCCGCCGAACTCAAACAGATTCAGCTGGAGTACGCCACCGGGACCGTCACCATCCGGACAGACGCCGGAGCTCTCACTCTGGAACTCGATCTCGCCACCGACCAGCTCTCCATCGCCGACCCGGTCGGAATCATCCGTTCCGTCGAACCGCATCCGATGTGGGAGAAACTTCACGACTTCTTCGAAGAGGGCGGCTTCCAGGCGCCGGAACGGTTCGAAGACGGCTGGTTCCAGCCCTGCCCGGCCGATCCCGGCTGCTGGATGCGGCTTGAAAAAGTCCCGGGCGGTCGGCGTCTCTCCGCCGCCCTGCAACGGGACAGCCACGCGCCGGAGCTGCCGAAACCCGATCCGGAAGCCGCGCACGCCTGGTGGAGCCGCTACTGGCAGGAGGTTCCAGCCCTGAACCTGCCGGATGAGACGCTCAACCGTTTCTACCGGATCGCCCTCTACAAATTCGCCGCCTCGACCATGCCCGGCAAAGCGCCCTGCTCCCTGCAGGGTCCCTGGCAGGAGGACTATCAGTCGCCGCGCTGGAGCAACGACTATCACTTCAACGTCAACGTTCAGCAGGTCTATTCACTGGCCCTGCCGACCGGACGCTTCGAGCATATGCTTCCGCTCTTCGACATGCTCGAATCCGAAGCGTCGCAACGGACCATGCGGGAAAACGCCCGCTTTCTCTTCGGCATTGACGACGGTCTGCTGCTCACCCATGCGGTGGACGACCGCTGCATGCAGGTCGGCGGCTGTGCCGCAGGTGCGATGCTCGACTTCGTCTGCGGCGGCTGGATGGCGATGCTCTACTGGCTCTACTATCGTTACACCGGCGACCGGGAGTTTCTCCGCCGTCGCGCCATGCCCTTCATGCGGGGGGTGATGAACGTCTTCCGCGCGGCGATGCGCGAGGATTCCGACGGGAAGCTGATGATTCCGCTGGCCATCTCCGCCGAATACGGCTGCACCTTCCCGGTCACCCGCAATGGGAAACCGTGCAACCAGAACGCCGGGAAGAATCCGTCGAACCAGCTCACCTGCTGCCACGCGCTGGCCAACGCCCTGATCGCCGGCGCCGCCGAACTCGGCGAAGAAGCGGATCCTGCCTGGCGGGAGATCAAACAGCGCCTGCCCCGCTTCTCCACCATCCACGGCCGCGTCGCCATCTGGGAAGGGCAGGATCTCGACGTCTGCCACCGCCACCACTCGCATCTCTCGATGATCTACCCCTTCGACCTTACCGCGGAGCTGACTCCCCAAGAGACGGAGGAGGTGGATCAGGCGATCGAACACTGGATCTGGCGCGGGGCGGGGCAATGGAGCGAATGGTGCTACCCGTGGGCGATGATTCTGCAGAGCCGCTGGGGCATGCAGGAGGCGCCCTCGGTCCTCCTCGAAGTCTGGAAGCGGCTCTTCCTCAACGAGAGCCTGGCAACGGTCTACCTGCCGAAGTTCCGCGGCCTCTCCTCCCACCGCCGGGCGGACGCCCTCAAGCCGAAGGAGACCAACGAAGTAATGCAGCTCGACGGCACGATGGCGGGAGCGACCGCACTGCTGGAGCTGACCATTCACGAACGCGGCGGTGTGATCGAACTCTTCCCGGGAATTCCGGAGATCTGGCCGGATGTGGAGTTCTCCAACGTGCACCTGCCCGGCGGCCTGACCGCAAGCGGCGCGCGTCGAAACGGAACTCTGCGCCGTTTCCGATTGAGCTCGACCACGGCACAACGGGTCCGTCTCCGCCTCCACGCCGGCGGGGAGATCGAAGAGTTCCAGCTGTCGTCGGAAAATCCGCTGACCCTGGAGTTCCGGGATGGAAAAGCGGAAAATCCGCATTATATTATTTCCGGAATTCAAAAGCAACCGGCCGTTTCCGGCCGCCGGAAAGAGGGGTCTGACTATGCGTTACACAATCAACCGGCAAATCCGCCCGAAAGCGGGGCAGGAGACTCTCTCCCTCGCAATCGCGGGTGACACCTGTCCGCGCGAAACCGCCGCCGCGGAGATCACCGCAGGTCGAGCCGGAGCGATTCTCGAACCGGTCATGGAATATCTCGGCCAGGCCGATCTGCGGCTGGCGCAGTGGGAGACTCCGGTCACCGACGCCGACACGCCGATCATCAAATCCGGTCCGAACATCCGCTGCGCGCCGGATTCGGTAAAACTGCTGCAGGCGGGGAAGTTCGATATCGCGCTGCTCGCCAACAACCATATCGGCGACTACGGTCCGGCAGCGGTTCTGGAGACGATCGACCGCCTCCGCGCCGCCGGCCTTCAGACCGTCGGCGCGGGAAAAAACCTCGAAGAGGCGCGCCGCCCGCTCCGACTCCGGAAGCATGGCATTCCCCTGAGCATCATCAACGTGGCGGAGCATGAATTCGGGACCGCGACCTCCGAGACGCCCGGCTCCAATCCGCTCGATGTTGCCCCCATCCTGCTCCAGATCGCCCGGGAACGCCGCTCCGGCAGCATCGTGCTGGTGGTCGGGCACGGCGGCAATGAATTCAATCCGGTTCCCTCCCCCCGCATGGTCGGCAACTGCCGCGCCTTCGTCGAAGCGGGCGCCTCGGCGGTGGTCAACATCCACACCCACTGTCCGCAGGGCATGGAGATCTATCAGGGCGCGCCGATCGTCTACAGCACCGGGAATTTCTTCTTCCCGATGCGGGACCGTCAGAAGTTCGATCCGGAAAACCTCTGGTTCACCGGCTACGTGCCGCGCTTCACCTTCGACCGCAACGGCGCGGTGACGGCGGAGGTGCTCCCCTGCCGTTTCGTCGACGCCCCGTGGCGGGTGGAGCCGCTGCCGGAAAAAGCGGCCCGGCGGTTCGCCGACTACTTCGAGACGCTCAACGCTCTCATCGCCGAAGCGAAACCATGTTTCGAGGCGTGGTGCACCATCGTCGGCGGATGGAATTTCGAAAGTATCCTGCGTTCGACCCGGGGCGCCCCGTTCGCCGATCCCGATGCGATGGAGGTGCGCAGACAGATTCTGCCGCTGCGCAACCTCTTCACCTGCGAAGCGCACAAGGAGATGATGGACACCTACCTGCGGCTGATCGAAACCGGCCGTCTCGCCGCCGCCGCGGAACGGGCGGAACTGCTCAAAAAACTCCAGCGCCCCGGCCTCTACGACGGTTCTTGCCGGAAATGAACGTATTTTGAGAAAAACACCGCGATGAAATGGAAAAAGGCCGACATCGCCCT
>CAZPWP010000115.1:0-7072 GCA_964590295.1 uncultured Victivallis sp. | reverse complement strand
CGTAATAGGCGAGTTCCGCAAAGGAGAGTCCCCGTTTCTCCAGTTCGGCGGCGGCGATCTCCACCTTGCCCGGCCCGATGCCGTAGACGCCGGCAATCCGGCCGGTGTACCGGCCGTCGCGCAGCTCCAGCCGCGTGCCGAGCACCAGACGGACGCCGAACGCCCGCGCCACCGGCGCGGCGATCACCGAATTGGTCGAAGTGAGGATGCCGACCGGAAGCCCCGCGGCACGCAGTTCGCCGATCAGCTTCACCGCCTCCGGGTAGAGGCGGCCGGCGATGAACTCCCGGAAATGCAGCTCGGCCAGCTCCGCCATCCGCCCGACGGTGTTCCCGGCGAATTCCCGGAACTGAAACTCGTGAAACGCTTCGAGATCCAGCCGGCCGGCATTGTAGTCGTCGAAAAAGCGGTCCGCCTCGGCAAGCGCACTCTCCGGCGCCAGGCCGTGCGCCACGGCGAACCGCTTCCAGGTCACGTCGCAGTCGGCCTGAATCAGCGTATGATCCATGTCGAAAAGATAAAATTCCGCTTCAGTCACATTGGCCTCCGTTGGTGAATCTCTCCCGTATCTCCGCGGAGAACCGTTCCAGCAGCGCTTCGGCGTCGACGCGCCGCTCCGCCTCGACGTCCAGCCGGAGGATCGGTTCCGTGTTCGAGGAACGCATCAGGATCCGCCCCTCCTCCAGATCGAAGCGCAGCCCGTCGAAGGTCAGCGGCGAACGGTCGGCGTACTTCCGGCGGAAGTGGTCGAGCACGTTCCGCGCGGCGATCGGCGGCGCCGGGAAGCGGGCGGAAAGATTGTGCTGCGCGGGAAACTCCGAAACGATTTCCGACAGCGGCCGGTCGGAAAAGGCGAGCCGCTCCAGAATCAGCGCCATCGCGGTGAAACTGTCCCGCCCGGGGAGCACCCGGCGGAAGATCACGCCGCCGCAGTTCCCTTCGCCTCCGATCATGCTGTCGGTCTCCAGCATCTTTTCGACCACGTTGATCTCCCCCACCTTCGACAGAACCAGCCGGCAATGACAGGAACCGGCAATCGTCTCCAGCAGGCGCGACGTCTGAACGTTCACCACCACCGGGCCGGGATCTCCGCCGTCGAGCACCTGCTCCACCGCCAGCGCCACCGTGCAGTGCGGGTTGAGCGCCTCGCCGCGGTCGGTCACCACCGTGAGCCGGTCCCCGTCGGGATCCTGCCCGAATCCGATGTCGCAGCGGTGCTCCCGCACCGTTTCGCAGAGCGCGCCGAGGTTCTCCGGCAGCGGTTCCGGCGGCCGCCGGAACCGGCCGTCAGTCTCGTCGTGGATCGGAAACACCTCACAGCCGAGATGGCGCAGAAACTCCGCCGAACAGAGCGCCCCCGCCCCGTTGGCGCAGTCGACCGCAACCCGGAAGCGGCGGCGGCGCACCCGGCCGGCGTCGACGACGGAAAAAATCCGCTCCTCATGCGCGGCAAACGCCCCTTTCATCGTGCGCACATCGCGCAGATCCTTCTCCTCCCGGCAGGGCGGATTGCCCTGGCTGTAGAGATCGAAGAGTTCCGCCGCCTCCGCCGGACCGAGAAACATGCCGGCGCCGCCGATGAACTTGAGCGCGTTCCACCGGGCCGGATTGTGGCTCGCGGTCACCGCGATGCCGCCGGAGGCGCCGATGCGCGGGACGGTGAACTGAATGGTCGGCGTCGGCACAATGCCGAGCCGGACCACCTGGCATCCGGCCGAAAGCAGCCCGGCCGAAAGCGCTTCCTCGAACATCGCCCCGGTCGCCCGGGCGTCGCGCCCGACCACAATGCGCCCCCCGCCCCGGTAGAGGCCGAAGGCGGCGCCGAGTTCCGCGACCAGCCGCGGCGTCAGCCCTTCGCCGACCACGCCGCGCACGCCGCTTTCGGAGAATTTCAATGTATTGAATCTGCCCATCGTCGAACCGGAATCGTCTTCCCTGTCCGGTAATATAGCCCCCTCCGCTCCCCATTTCAAGCGGAGAAACCGGCATTTCCCCGCCTCCGCGTCTCTTCCGCGGCAAAAAAACTTAAGATTTCCTGATTTTCAATTTGAAAAAAACATTTTCCCTGATTATATTAGTTAGGAAACTATACAAAAAAACAGGAGAACCGGGAGAATGCTGAGACATCGCGATCTGATCGGCACGATCTTCTACATGGCCAGACAGATCGAACACATGGCGGACCGGCAGGCGAGAATCGCCGGCGTCTCCGGCAGCCAGGCGCGGCTTCTGATGTTCCTGTCGATCGTCTCCATGGAGCAGGACATTTTCCAGAAGGACATTGAGAAGGAGTTCGGCATCCGCCCCTCTTCGGCAACCGGGCTGCTGCAGGCATTGGAGCAGGCGGGGCTGATCAGCCGGGAACCGGTCTCGTCCGACGGCAGGCTGAAAAAGATCGTGCTGACAGAGAGGGCAAAGGAGCTCCAGACCGGCATCGTCGCCTTCCACAGGCAGGTCATACAGCAGCTGCGCGGCCCGATGAGCGACGAGGTTCTGCGGCGTTTTCTGAAAAACTGCGAGGCGATTTCCAGACGGGCGGCGCAGATCTGACCCCCCGTTTTTTTCGAACTGTTTTCACTCCTGTTCCGTTTTCTGAACTGAACTTGAAGCAACAACCCATATTATACCGGAGGTGACATAATGAATGCATTCTTTCAAAAAATCATGATGGCGGCCGTCTGCGGCGCCGCTCTGCTGGAACTTCAGGCAGCCGGAGCGGGAGCCGCCGTGCCGTCCGTCCGGGCGGAAAAGGTCACGGAGCTTTCCCGCACGGAACCCAAAACCTACGTCGGCACCGTCGCCGCTTCCGAAACGGTCGACATCGTCGCCCGCATCAGCGGCGTCATCTGGGAGAAGGCCTTCAAGGAGGGCAGTCTGGTCAAAAAAGGCGATCTGCTGTTCCGGATCGAGGACACCATCTACCGGGAGAACGTCAACATCGCCCGGGCGACGATCGAGCAGACGCAGGCGGAGCTCGACTACGCCACCAAGGAAAAGGAACGGTATTCCCAGCTCTACCAGACCAACGCCACCGCGCAGACCACCTACGAGAACGCTCTCCGTTCCTACCGGGTGTACGCCGGCAAGCTGGACGAAGCCAAAGCCGACCTCGTCCTGGCGGAAAACGATCTTTCCTACACCAAAATCTACTCCCCGATCACCGGAAGAATCGGCCGGAACATCTACAGCGTAGGCAACTACATCACCCCGGACAAGGGCACGCTCGCCACCATCGTCCAGTTCGACCCGATCAAAATCCGGTTCGCCATGAGTGAAGCGGACTTCTTCCGGCACAGCCGCGACGGCCGGCTCTCCTCGGATGGAGTCGAAATCATCCGGGCGGACAACCAGCCCTACAAGGGCAGGGTCGAGGTCGACTTCGTCGACAACCAGGTCGACTCGAACACCGGCACGCTCATGATCCAGCTGATCGGGGAGAATCCGGACATGGCCCTGATTCCCGGCGGCTACGTCATGGTGAAGTTCAGTGAAAAGTTCGACCGGCCGCTTCCCGCGGTCAGCGTCACCGCCCTGATGACCGACGGCACCAGTCACTACGTCTATGTCGTCACGCCGGAAAACAAGGTGGAGCGCCGGAACATCGTCATCGGCGCCCAGGTGAGAGACCGGCAGATCGTCCAGTCCGGCCTGAAGCCCGGAGAAACCGTCATCGTCGGCGGCATCAACAAGACCAGACCGGGCGAACAGGTCAATCCCGTCTTTGAAAGCGGCCTCAAGTAAGGAGATACGTTCATGTTTTCAGCCATATTCATCCGGCGGCCCCGCTTTGCGCTGGTGATCTCGCTCTTCCTCATGCTGGCGGGAATCATCTCCGTCTACCGGCTGCCGATTGCGGAATATCCGCAGGTTTCGCCGCCGACCATCATGGTCATGGCGACCTATTCGGGCGCCAGCGCCCAGGTGATCGCCGACACCGTCGCCTCCCCGCTGGAATCGGAGGTCAACGGAATCGAGGACATGGTCTACTACTCTTCGCAGTCGGACAACCTCGGCAACTACACGCTCACGCTGACCTTCAAATCCGGCGCCGACGAGGACATGGCGCTGGTCAACGTCAACAACGCGGTGAAGCGGGCCGAACACGCCCTGCCGACCGACGTGGTCAACAACGGCATCACCGTGGTGAAGCGCTCCAGCGACATCCTTGCGACCTTCGCGTTCTACAGCGACAATCCGGAACATACGTCGCTCTTTTTGAGCAACTACGTCAGCATTCACGTCAAGGACGCCGTCTCGCGGGTCGACGGCGTCGGCCAGGCGATCATCTTCGGCGAGCAGGAGTACAGCATCCGCATCTGGCTGGATCCCTACAAGATGCGCGCCTACTCCATCAGCGACGATGACGTCCGCAATGCGGTCTCCAATCAGAACATTCAGGCGGCCACCGGTTCGGTCGGCACCGAATCCAGCAGCCGCTGGATGCAGTTCAAGGTGGACACCAAAGGGCGGCTGAGCACGCCGGAGGAGTTCGAGAGAATCATCGTCAAATCCGGCGATGACGGGCGGCAGATCCGGCTCGGCGACATTGCCAAGGTGGAACTCGGCGCGGAAACCTACAACAGCATCGGGACCCTCAACGGCAGACCCGCCGTCACGCTGGCCGTCTTCAAACTGAACGACGCCAATGCGCTGGACATCATCAACAACGTCAACAAAACGCTCGAAGAACTCAAACCGAATTTTCCCGACGGCCTCAACTGGAAAGTCTGTTATGACTCCACCCGTTTCATCGTCGTCTCCATGCAGGAGATCATTCAAACGCTGATCCTCACCTTCATCCTGGTGGTGGTGATCACCTACCTCTTCCTGCAGGACTGGCGCGCGACGATCATTCCCTCGGTCACGATTCCGGTATCTTTGATCGGCACGTTCCTGTTCCTCTACCTGTGCAACATGAGCATCAACACCCTGACCATGTTCGCGCTGATTCTGGTCATCGGCTCGGTGGTGGACGACGCCATCTGCGTCACCGAAAACTGCACCCGGCTCATCGACGAAGAGCATCTTTCGCCCTTTGACGCGGCGATGAAAAGCATGCAGCAGCTCACCGGAGCCCTGATCGCCACCACGCTGGTCGTGGTCGCCATCTACCTGCCGATCATGTTCTACGGCGGCATGGTGGGAACCATCTACGCCCAGTTCGCCGTCACCATGTGCATCGCGCTCTGCCTCTCGACCGTGAACGCGATGACCCTGAGTCCGGCGCTCTGCGCTCTCGTCCTGCGCCCGACCAGGACGCCGCGCGGCTTCTTCCGCCTCTTCAACATCGGTCTGGACTGGACGAAAAACTGCTATCTTCTGGTCGGCGGGATGCTGGTCCGGCGGATGCTGCTGACCATCCTCCTCTTCGGCCTGATCCTGTTCGGCAACTGGTACTTCTACCAGCGGCTCCCCTCCGCGTTCCTGCCGACGGAAGACAAGGGCGCGATTTTCTGCGAAGTGGTGCTGCCGGCCGGCGCCTCGCTGCCGCGGACCGAAGCCGCGCTCGCCGACGTCTCCGAACTGATCCGCGACGTCCCGGGGATCAACCAGATCGTGACCGTTCCCGGCCGCAGCCTGACCTCGGGCGAGGGCGAGAACCTCGGCCTGATGATTCTCGATCTGAAACCGTGGGAAGAGCGGACCACGCCGGAGACGCAGATCAGCCGCATTCAGTCGGAAGTGATCCGGCGCGCCTCGGTCCTGCCGGACGCCGCCGTCAACGCCTTCGTGCCGCCGGCCATCATGGGGCTCGGCGCCACCGGCGGCGTGACCTTCTCGGTCCAGGCGACCGGCGACCAGGATTCGCAGGAGATCGCTCAGACCGTCAACCATCTGCTGGCCAGGATCATGGAGACCGGCAAGGCGGTCTACGCCTTCACCTCCTTCGACGCCAGCACCCCGATGCTCTATCTGGACATCAACCGCGACAAGGCGGAGGCGATGAACGTGTCGATAAACTCGATTTTCAGCGCGCTCCAGAGCCAGCTCGGCTCCTATTACATCAATGACTTCAACAAGTACGGCAAGACCTATCAGGTCAAAACCCAGCTGGCGCCGGAACTGCGCGAGAACCTCAACATCATCGACCAGCTCTACGTCACCAGCACGACCGGGGAGAACGTCCCGCTCAGCGCGGTGGCGACCCTGCGGTGGACGCTCGGCCCGCGGCAGGTGGAACGGTTCAACATGTTCCCCTCCGCCGCGGTCAACACCCAGTGCGTGCCGTCGTTCAGCTCCGGCGAGATGATGAAGCTTCTGGAAGGTCTCGTCCGCGAAAATCTCTCCCGGGACTACCGGATCAGCTGGACCGACATGAGCTATCAGGAGAGCCAGAACGAAGGCAAAATCATCAGTCTGCTGACGATCGCGCTGCTGATGGCCTACCTCTTCCTGGTGGCGCAGTATGAGAGCTGGACCATGCCGATTTCGGTGATGCTCTCGGTGGCGACCGCGACGCTCGGCGCGATCCTCGCCCTGAAATTCAGCAACATGTCGCTGAACATCTACTGCCAGCTCGGCCTGCTGATGCTGATCGGCCTCACCGCCAAGACGGCGATCCTCATGGTGGAATTCGCCAAACAGGAGCGCGACAGCGGCGTTTCCATCCCGGATGCGGCCATGAACGGCATGCGGGTGCGTTTCCGCTCGGTCATGATGACGGCGCTCTCGTTCGTAATCGGCGTTTTCCCGATGGTGGTCGCCAGCGGCGCCGGCGCGGGGAGCCGTCAGTCGATCGGCGTGACCACCTTCTGGGGGATGCTGGTCGCCACCATCGTCGGAATGATGTTCATTCCGGGATTGTACGCGATCTTCCAGAAAGCGGCGGAAGGGGTCGCGGGATTCTTCCGCCGCCGCTGGTAGGGGAGTTCAGAAACGCCGGCGGCCGGGGTTCCCTGCCCTGCGGGCAGTGTTCCGGCCGCCGGAGAGCGCCAGCGAGGGGGAGACAGGCAGACTGCCGAAGCGAAACAGGAGATGCGGGAGCCGGCGGGCCGGACGCCCTCCAGACCTCCCCGTCCGTGAGAAGACGGGACCGTGCTGCCGGCTTCTCCGCATGCGGCCCTCCGGGCCT
>CAZPWP010000114.1:0-7179 GCA_964590295.1 uncultured Victivallis sp. | reverse complement strand
AGCAAGCCGCTGTTCTCATCGCGGGCGGAATTCCTGCCGCAGAGCTTCGAAGGTGTCGTTTTTGATCGCCGTGCGGATCCGCTCCATCAGGTGGAGAAAGCAGTGCAGGTTGTGGAGCGTTACCAGCCGCACGCCGAGGATCTCCCCGACGTTGAAGAGGTGGCGGATGTACGCTTTGGTGAAGTTGCGGCAGGCGTAGCAGCCGCACTCCGGATCGATCGGCGTGAAGTCGCGGGCGTACCGCCCCGCTTTGATTGGAATGGTTTCACCGTTCCCGACAAAGGCCGAACCGTGGCGGCCGAGCCGGGTCGGCATCACACAGTCGAACATATCCACGCCGCGGGCGACGCTCTCGACGATCTGCCGCGGGGTGCCGACTCCCATCAGGTAGCGCGGGGCGTTTTCCGGCAGACAGGGGGCGGCCGCTTCGATGGCGGTCATCATCTCCGGTTCGCTTTCGCCGACCGAGACGCCGCCGATGGCGTAGCCGTCGAAGCCGATTCCGACGATCTGTTCCGCGGCGCGGCGGCGCAGTTCGGGGTAGGTCGAACCCTGCACGATGCCGAAGCGGATCTGCCCGTCGTTGAGCGGCTGTTCGCGCGACATCCGCTCCCAGCGGGCGGTGATGTTGAGCGATTTCTCCGCCTGTTCCGGCGTGGCCGGGTAGGGGGTGCATTCGTCGAACGCCATGACGATGTCCGAGTCGAGCATCCGCTGGATGCGCATCGACTCGACCGGTCCGAGGAAGAAACGGGTGCCGTCGATGTGCGAGGCGAAGCGGACCCCGTCCGGTTCCAATTTGCGCAGTTTCGCGAGACTGAACACCTGAAATCCGCCGGAATCGGTCAGAATCGAACGATCCCAGTGTTCGAAGCGGTGCAGGCCGCCGGCGGCCTCGATCAGCTCCGGCCCCGGACGCAGAAAGAGGTGATAGGTGTTGCCGAGGATGATCTGCGCACCGAGCTCCTCCAGTTCGGCCGGAGAGATCGCCTTGACCGTGGCGCGGGTGCCGACCGGCATGAACACCGGGGTTTCGATGGTGTTGCGCCGGGTGGTGAGCCGGCCGCGCCGGGCGGCGCTGCCGGAATCGTGCTTGAGAAGTTCGAACATGGGCGGATCAGAGGTCGACGAACATTCCGGCGTAAAGCTCTTTCGTGTCCCGGCCCAGCGCCTGAGCCAGTTCGGCGGCGAAAGCGAAGACTGCGCCCGGCCCCTTGCCGGTGACGAGGTTCCCGTCGCGTTCCGCCGGGCGTCCGGTCGGAAGTGCGCCGCCGAGTTCGCTTTCGAAGCCGGGGTACATGGTGAAGCGCTTCCCGTTGAGCAGCCCGGCGCGGGCGAGGACGATCGGCGCGGCGCAGATCGCGGAAACCACGCCGTCTTCGGCGTCGATTCTCCGGACCAGTTCGATCACCTTGTCGGAGTCGCGCAGCGTGGTGGCGCCGGGCAGGCCGCCCGGCAGGAAGACCGCGTCGAATTTCGCGTCGCCGCACTCGGCGAGCGTGGTGTCCGCCACCATCGGAATCCAATGCGAGCCCATCACTTCGCGCGCCTTCAGCCCCGCCGTCGTCACGTCAAATTCCAGCCGCCGCAGCACATCGAGCACCGCGACCGCTTCGGTCTCTTCAAATCCGTCCGCCAGGAGAGCCAGCACAGTTTTCATCGTAAAATCCTCCGTTTTTCCCTTGCAAAAGCGCCGGGATGAACTATCTTTTCCCTTGTCACGGATATACTATATAACCATTCTTGAAATCTGGCAATCATGTTTGAACGGGATTTGACCCTTTTTACCGAACACCTCGTCGCGGTGCGGGGGCTTTCGCGGAACACCACCGGCGCCTACCTGACCGATCTCGACGAGTTCCGGAAGTTTCTCGAGGGGCTCGGCGTGAAGAGCCGGCGCGAGGTGGATCGCGACCTGGTGCTCGACTATCTCGACAGCGAACGGGAGAAGGGAATGCAGACCGCGACGCTGGCGCGGCGGCTGGTTTCCATCAAGATGTTCTTCCGCTTCCTGCACGAGGAGGGGCTGATTCCGGAGGATTTCACCGCGGTGATGGATTCGCCGAAGCTGTGGCGGATCCTGCCGGATTTCCTCTCCGAACAGGAGGTGGATGCGCTGCTGGCCGCCTATCCGAACACGGCGAAATTTCCGCTGGAGATGCGCAACCGGGCGATCCTCGAACTGCTCTACGCCTCCGGCCTGCGGGTGTCGGAGGCGGCGAAACTGCCGCTCACCGGGGTGGATTCCGACAATGAACTGCTCCGCGTGGTGGGCAAGGGGAACAAGACCCGGATCGTGCCGGTGGGAAAGACGGCGCTGCGGACGCTCCGCCGCTATCTTGCCGAGGTGCGGCCGCTGCTGGCGGAGAAAAATCCGCTCTGCGGCTGCGTTTTCCTCTCGAAAAACGGGCGGCCGCTCAACCGCGAGTGGATCTGGAACATGGTCAAGAGCGCCGCGGAACGGGCGGGGATCCGCAAGAATGTCCACCCGCACACGCTGCGCCACTCGTTTGCCAGCCATCTGCTCGCCCGCGGCGCCGACCTGCGGGTGATTCAGGAGATGCTCGGCCACGCGGATATCAGCACGACCGAGATCTACACCCATGTGGACCGGAACCGTCTGGCGGCGGTCCATCGCAAATTCCATCCGCGCGGCTGACGAAGAGGCGCTTTCGTCCGCGATTTTCTCCGCGCCGGTGTGATCCGGGGGGGGCGTCGCCGGCCGCCCGTCGGCTCGTGTGGCGGCCGGAGGTCACCCCGTTCTGCGCCTTCCTGCAGGAGTCGCCGGCGGGAAGGGCGTTCAGCGTCCGGCGAGGCTCCACGCGAAGGAGCGTCCGGCCGGATCGGTGATCCGGAGCCGGTCGCCGGACGCGAGGGCGCCGACCCCCTTCGGCGTGCCGGTGAAGAGCACGTCACCCGGCAGAAGTTCCCAGTAGCGCGCGACGGCGAGGAGAAGTTCCGGAATGGAGAAGATCATTTTTGCGCTGTCGCCCTGCTGCCGGAGTTCCCCGTTGATCTCGCCGGTGAAATGGAGGTTCGCCAGCGTCTCCGCCGTGCCGGAAAAGGGGGAGAAGTCGCCGATCGGTGCGCTGTGATCGAATCCCTTGCACACCTCCCACGGCAGGCCGCGGGCGAGCAGTTTCTCCTGGGTTTCGCGGAGCGTCAGGTCCAGCCCGGCGCCGATTCCGGCGATGAAGGAGACCGCCTCCTCCGGGGTGCGCGGCACGCCCCGTTTCCCGATGAGCACGGTGATTTCGGTTTCGTAGTGGGGGAGTTCGCCGCAGCGGGGCAGCGGAATCAGCGGCTCGGAAACCGGATGCAGTGAACTGGCCGGCTTGGTGAAGATCACCGGCTGTTCCGGCCGTTCGTTGCCGAGTTCGGCGATGTGTTCGACGTAGTTTCTGCCGATGCAGAAGACGCGCTGCGCGGTGTATTTTTTCTGATTGACGATCCAGTTCATCGTAAAAAATCCTTTCCGGTTCCTGCGGCGGAGCGGAGCTTTTCCCTGTCCGCCGGATTAACGTATCACGGGGAGACGCCGATAGCAGGCGGCATTTCCGCGCCACTTCTTCCCTGGGAAGGCGGCCAGGCATGAGCGCGGCGGGATCTCCGTCAGCGCAGGCCGACGGCGCGGCGAACCTTGTCCATCGTTCGGGTCGCCTCCTCCCGCGCCTTCTCCGCTCCGGCGGCGAGAATCTGCCGGACGTATCCGATCTCACGCTCCAGCTCGGCACGCCGTTTCCGCATCGGCTCGAAGTAGTTCCAGAGCTTCTCGAAGAGCGCGGCCTTCGCGTGCCCGTATCCGTATCCGCCGGCGCGGTAGCGCTCCTTCATCTCCTCCAGCTCCTCCGGCGTCGCCACCAGCTTGTAGAGCGCCACGACGTTGCAGTGATCCGGGTCCTTCGGCTCCTCCAATCCCCTGCAGTCGGTCACGATGTTCATGATCGTTTTGCGGATCTCCTTCTCCCTGCCGAAGATCGGAATCGTGTTGTTGTAGCTCTTCGACATCTTCTGCCCGTCGATTCCCGGCACCACCGCCACCTCGTCCGGAATCAGTTCCTCCGGCACGGTGAAGATCTTCCCGTACTGGTTGTTGAACTTGATCGCAATGTCGCGGGTGATCTCCAGATGCTGCTTCTGATCCTTGCCGACCGGCACCAGATTGCTCTGGTAGATCAAAATGTCCGACGCCATCAGCACCGGGTAGGAAAAGAGTCCGTTGTTGGGCGCGAATCCCCTGGCGATCTTGTCCTTGTAGCTGTGCGCCCGCTCGAGCAGTCCGACCGGGGTGACATTGTTCAAAATCCAGGTGAGTTCGCACACCTCCGGCACATCCGACTGCCGGAACAGAATCGTCTTCTCCGTATCGACCCCGCAGGCGAGGTAGTTGATCGCCAGTTCGAGCACGTTCGCGCGGAGCGCCTCCGGCGACGGCCCGGTCGTGAGCGAGTGATAGTCGGCGATGAAGAGGAAGGTCTCCCCCTTGTCCTGAATGTTGCAGACCTGCCGCATCGCGCCGAAATAGTTGCCGATGTGCGGCGTGCCCGAAGGCTGGATTCCTGTGAGAATTCTCATGATGAAAACGCTCCGTTGTTACAGTTTTTTCGAGGAGGCGCCGTCGCCGATGGCGCAGATGATGTATTCCGGATCGATGCCGGTCTTCTGCCGGTATCCGGCCTGCACTCTCCGGGCGTACTCCTCCGCTCCGGCGCTCTCCACCAGATGGACGGTAATGCCGCCGAATCCGCCGCCGGAGAGCCGTGCGCCGAGGCAGCCGGGAATCGACTTCGCCAGTTCGACGAGGTAATCCAGCTCCGGCGTGCTGTTTTCGAAGTTGACCCGGCTCGATTCATGCGATTCGAACCAGAGCCGGCCGAAGCCGCGGACATCGTCCGCCTCCAGCAGCCGGACCGCCTCCAGCACGCGGGTGCATTCGCCGACCACGTGCAGCGCGCGCCGGAACTCCCGCTCGGTCAGAGCCTCGCGGGCGTCGGAGAGCTGTTCGAGCGAGATGTCGCGGAGCGTCTTGACGTCCGGATAGATCTGCGAGAGTTTCTCCGCGGCGCTTTCACAATCCTGCCGCCGGACGTTGTACTCCGAGTCGACGAGGTTGTGCTTGACCATCGAATTGATGACCACGATCGAATAGCCCGCCGGCAGAGGCGCCGTCCGGAGCACCTCCACCGAACGGAAGTCGGAGAGGATCATCGAATTCCTCCTGCCGAAAATCGAGCTGAACTGGTCGAGCAGACCGCTCTTGAGCCCCATGTAGTTGTTTTCGACACTCTGCCCCACCCGGGCCCAGTCGGCGGGCGAAAGCGAAATGGCGAACGCTTCCCGGAACGCGAATCCCGCCGCCGTCTCCAGCGCGGCAGAACTGGACATGCCGGCCGAAAGCGGCACCGAACTCTCCAGGCCGGCGTCGAACGCGCCGACCTGAACTCCCCGCTTGCGCAGGTCGACGATCCGCCCCTTGATGTAGTTGCTCCAGTCCTTCGGAATCGCCGTCGCGATATTGTCCAGGTCGAACTCCCGGCTGCTTCCGTCGCGGAAGTCCTGGATGCGGCAATGTTTCCCCTCGACCGGACGCAGCGCGAACCGGGTGTCCTGCTCGACGGCACAGGAGAGGACGAACCCCTGATTGTAGTCGGTGTGGTTGCCGAGGATTTCGAGCCGTCCGGGGGCGCGGGCGATCACGGTCGGAGGGGCGCCGTACAGAGCGGTGAAGTCGCGGATCAACGTTTCCATGACGATAACTCCTTCTTTTCTTTCTACAGTTACATGAAACAGATTCTGGAAATACACTGGTCGAAACTTTCACGGCCGCTCAGGATGTCGATCTGGATCCGGAGGTAGTAGAGCGGCACATCGCAGCGGTCCAGCTTCGGAATGCGGACCGCGTCCTTCTCGGTGGTGACGATGAACTCCGCCCCCGCCGCCTTCGCCTGATTGACGAAGTCGATGATCTCCTGCTGGGTGTAGCGGTGGTGGTCGGCGTAGTGGTCGCGCAGCACCAGTTCCGCCCCGAGCTCTTCGAGAAAACGTTCAAATCCCGCCGGAACCGCGATCGCCGAAAGCGCCGCCACCTTCGCGCCGCGAAGTTTCTTCAGCGGTTCGGTCCGCCCGCCGGAGAAGAGCCGGACCAGATACTTCGGCCGATGGCAGCACTCGATGATCTCGGCCCGCCGGGTGTGGCGGCGCAGGAAACGTTTCAGGTGGTTCAGCCGGTGGCTCCCGTCGGACTTGGTGAGGAAGATGTAGTCCGCCCGCCGGATGTTCTTGATCGGTTCGCGCAGGATCCCCCGCGGCAGCACATGCCCGTTGCCGAAGGGATCGGTGGAATCCACCAGCACGATGTTGATGTGCGGTTTGAGCATGAGGTACTGAAAGCCGTCGTCGAGAATGATGACGTCGGTCTGATACTGGTCCACCGCGTAGAGTCCGGATTTGACCCGGTCCTTGTCGACCAGCACGGCGACGTCGCGCAGATTCGACGCGAGCATGTAGGGTTCGTCCCCGGCGTAATCGGATTCCAGCAGCAGGTCGCGGCCGTCGGAAACCACCTTGGGCGGCACCTCGATCTTCTGCGAGCGGAACATGTGCATGAGCTTGTAGCCGAGCGAACGCTTGCGGCTGCGGTAGCCGCGACTGAGTATCGCCACCTTTCTCCCCTGCGCGCTGAGCGTGCGCGCGAACACCTCCACCACCGGCGTCTTGCCGGTACCGCCGCAGGAGAGATTGCCGATGCTGACCACGAGGCAGCCGAGCGCATGGTTGCGGATCACCCGCTTGTCGTACATCCAGAGGCGGAATTGAACCGCCATGCGGTAGAACCGCGACGCCACGAAGAGCAGGTCGATCAGCACCCGGTCATGCCAGCGGCGGCAGCGGCCCGCCATCAGATCGAGAAAATACTGCTCGATCTCCTCCGGCTTCAGCTTGAAATGCGAATGCATACGACTCCCATGCGTGATATCCTGTAAACTATATAAACTAATGCCGGTTTGCCGCCGGTGCAAGTTGGCGGCGCGGATTTTTGGAATTATATTTGCAGATTCGGCAGTTAACACTGCTTGTATTTTCTGATTTGCGGCGTATCGTGTTCCTGGGATGAGTCGTTGCACCGCCCGTCAAACAGATGCCGTCGCACCTGCCGGAAGGCGGGAGCAAGCCGTTCGC
>CAZPWP010000113.1:4193-7195 GCA_964590295.1 uncultured Victivallis sp. | reverse complement strand
CGCCTGGAGCCCCGCGAGCGAACCGGCTGAACGGATCTCCTCTTCGAAGGCGGCGAGCTCGGCGAGATGGCGCAGAAAGTAGCGGTCGATGCGGGTGAATTCGTAAAGTTTTTCCACCGACCAGTTCCGCTTCAACGCGGCGCGGATGACGAAGATGCGTTCGGCGTTGGGACGGCGCAGTTCCGTTTCGAGGAGTTCATCGCTCATCGATTCGTATCTGCCGTCCCTGCCGTCGGCGCCGAATCCGGCGCGGCCGGTTTCGAGTGAACGGAGTGCCTTCTGGAGCGACTGCTTGAGATTGCGTCCGATCGCCATCGCCTCGCCGACCGACTTCATCTGGGTGCCCAGCGTGGAATCCGCCGCCGGGAACTTTTCGAAGGTGAAGCGGGGCACTTTGGTGACCACGTAGTCCAGCGCCGGTTCGAAGCAGCAGGGGGTCTCGCCGGTGATGTCGTTGCGGATCTCGTCGAGGGTGTAGCCGACGGCGAGCAGGGCGGCGATTTTGGCGATGGGGAAACCGGTCGCCTTGCTGGCGAGCGCGCTGGAGCGGGAGACGCGCGGATTCATTTCGATGATGATCCGCCGCCCGTTCTCCGGATTGACCGCCCACTGGACGTTCGAACCGCCGGTTTCGACGCCGATGGCGGCCATCACCTCGAGGCTCTGGTCGCGCATCTCCTGATACTCCCGGTCGGTGAGGGTCTGAATCGGCGCGATGGTGATCGAGTCGCCGGTGTGAATTCCCATCGGATCGAGGTTTTCGATCGAGCAGACGATGACGGAATTGCCTTTGCGGTCGCGCATGACCTCCATCTCGAATTCCTTCCAGCCGAGCAACGACTCTTCGATCAGCACTTCGCTGTTGAGGCTGGCGGCGAGGCCGCGCTCGACGATGGATTCGAACTCCTCCGGAGTGTGCGCGATGCCGCCGCCGGTGCCGCCGAGGGTGAAGCCGGGGCGGATGATCAGCGGCCAGCTGCCGATGGTGCGGGCGACGGCGAGCGCCTCCGCCATCGAGTGGGCGCTGCCGGACTGCGGCAGATCGAGGCCGATTCCCTGCATGGTCTGCTTGAAGAGCTGGCGGTCCTCGGCGCGGTTGATCGCGTCGGCGGAGGCGCCGATGAGTTCGACCTGGTAGCGGTCGAGGATCCCTTTGTGATAGAGCTCCATCGCGAGATTGAGCGCGGTCTGTCCGCCGAGGGTGGGCAGCAGCGCGTCAGGCCGTTCGCGGCGGATGATTTCGTGGAGAATCTCCGGTATCAGTGGTTCGATGTAGGTGCGGTCGGCGAACTCCGGATCGGTCATGATCGTCGCCGGATTGCTGTTGACCAGCACCACCTCGAATCCCTCGCGCCGGAGCACCTTGCAGGCCTGCACGCCGGAGTAGTCGAATTCGCACCCCTGGCCGATGACGATCGGTCCGGAGCCGATCAGCATGATCTTTCTGATATCTGTCCGTTTCGGCATGATCGATTACCTCGCTTTCTGCTGAAGTGCCGTGGCGACCAGTTCGCGGAAGAGCGGGTGGGCCGCGCGCGGTCGGGATTTGAATTCCGGGTGGAACTGACACCCGACAAAAAAGGGATGATCTTTTTGAAGTTCGACCACTTCGACCAGCCGCCCGTCCGGACTGGTTCCGGCGACGGAGAGTCCCGCCGCTTCAAGTTCACTGCGGAATTCCGGATTGAACTCGTAGCGGTGGCGGTGGCGTTCGGCCGCCGTTTCCGTGCCGTAAAGCGCCGCGCTCCGGCTCTCCGCCGCGAACCGGCAGGGACAGGCGCCGAGCCGCATTGTGCCGCCCTTGTCGGTGATGTTGCGCTGATCCGGCAGCAGGTCGATGACCGGATGGCTCGTCGCCGGGTTGAACTCGGTGCTGTCGGCATCCTGCCAGCCGAGCACATTGCGGGCGTATTCGATCACCGCGCACTGCATGCCGAGACAGATGCCGAGGAAGGGGATCTTCCGGGTGCGGGCGTATTCGATGGCGCGGATCTTGCCCGGCACGCCTCGATTGCCGAAACCGCCGGGTACTAGAATGCCATCGGCGCCGGCGAGGAGTTTTTCCGGATCGCCCTTCTCCAGCTCTTCGGCCTCGACCAGCAGAGTGCGGACCTTCGCGCGAGCGGCGATTCCGGCGTGGCTGAGCGCCTCGTAGATGCTCTTGTAGGCGTCCTGATGGCTGACGTATTTGCCGACCACGGCGATGGTGCACTCCTTTTCCGGGTGGAGCACTCCGTCGAGCCACTGCAGATAGTCGTGCAGGTCGAGGGTGCGCCGGTCGAGCCGGAGCAGGTCGAGCACCTTGACGTCGAGCTCCTGCCGGGCAAGTTCGAGCGGCACCTCGTAGATCGAGTGCTGGACGTCGAGCTCTTCGATGACGTACTCTTCCGGAACGTTGCAGAAGAGCGAAAGTTTTTTGAAATGATCGTGTTCCATCGGAATCTCCGTCCGGCAGACCAGAATGTCCGGTGCGATGCCGATGTTCCGGAGTGTGGCGACCGAATGCTGCGACGGCTTGGTCTTGAGTTCCTTCGCCGCGCGGATGTAGGGCACCAGTGTGAGATGGAGGAAGATCGCGTTGTCGCGCCCGGCCTCAAGCCGGAACTGACGCGCCGCCTCCAGGAAAGGGAGGGACTCGATGTCGCCCGCGGTGCCGCCGATTTCGGTGATGGCGATGTCGGTCTCCGGCGTGTGGAGCGACTGCATCGCACGCTTGATCTCGTCGGTGATGTGAGGAATCACCTGCACGGTGCCGCCGAGGTATCCGCCGGCCCGTTCCCGGGCGATCACGTTGCCGTAGATGCGTCCGGAGGTGTAGTTGCCCGCTTTGGAGCAGGTCACACCGGCGAGCCGCTCGTAGTGGCCGAGGTCGAGGTCGGTTTCGGCGCCGTCCTCGGTGACGAACACCTCGCCGTGCTGGTAGGGGCTCATCGTGCCGGGGTCAACGTTGAGATAGGGGTCGAGCTTCTGCATGGCGACCCGGTAGCCGCGCTGCTTGAGGA
>CAZPWP010000113.1:0-4183 GCA_964590295.1 uncultured Victivallis sp. | reverse complement strand
GACCACTCCGCCGGTGACGAAAATGTGTTTTGTCATGATGTTCAGCGCTCCATCAGGTTGCGGAATTGCGTGAAAAGGTCATGCGAATCGTGCGGCCCGGGAGCCGCCTCCGGATGGTACTGTACGCTGAACGCCGGTTCATGGCGGTGGCGGATTCCCTCAACGGTCTGGTCGTTGAGGTTGATATGGGTCACTTCGATCGCCTCCGGAAGGCGGTCGGCATTCAGGGCGAAGTTGTGGTTTTGCGAGGTGATCTCAATCTTGCCGGTGAGCAGGTTGCGGACCGGGTGATTGCAGCCGTGATGGCCGAATTTCAGCCGGCCGCAGGAGGCGCCGCAGGCGATGCCGAGCAGCTGGTGCCCGAGGCAGATCCCCATCAACGGAACGCGACCGATCAGGGCGCGGATCATCTCCACCGCGTAGCGGACCGCCGACGGGTCGGCCGGACCGTTGGAGAGGAAGACCCCGTCCGGCTTTTCGCGCAGCACCTCCTCGGCGGTGGTGTGCGCCGGAAGGACGGTGACCTGCATTCCGGCGGCGGCGAGGCCGCGCAGGATGTTATACTTGATTCCGTAGTCGAGCGCGACAACCCGGAACTCGCCGTCGTGGTTCCATTCGTAGCGTTTCCCGGCGGTGACGATTTCCACATAGTCCTTCCCGTCGAGGCCGGACCAAGCGCGGGCCCGTTCGACCGCTTCCGCTTCAGAGAGCGGCTCCTCCGAGACGTGGAGGAACGCCTTCTGGCTGCCGCAGTCGCGCAACGTGAGGGTGAGGCGTCGGGTGTCCACGCCGGCGATCGCGGGCTTGCCCGCCGCCCGGATGGTCTCTTCGAGGGAGGTTGCCGCGCGGAAGTTCGACGGTTCATTGAGTTCGTGGATCACCAGTCCGTTCAAAAACAATCCGCGGGACTCGACATCCTGCGGATTGCAACCGTAATTTCCAATTTCCGGCGCGGTCAGCGTCACGAACTGCCCCGCGTAGGAGGGGTCGGTGAGAATCTCCTGATAGCCGGACATTCCGGTGTTGAAAACGGCTTCTCCGACGGTGTCCGTCGGGGCGCCGAAACTCCAGCCCCGGAATATCTCTCCATTGGCGAGTGCCAGGAACGCGGCCCGTTCGCGTTGTTGTTTCCATCTGTACATATTTGTTTACTCCATTACAGTTAATAAGCTCGTTCATCCCGGTTTTCGACGTAGTTGACCAATGCCCGGTTCACCACCCGGAAGCCGCCCGGTGTCGGATAATCACCGGTGAAATACCAGTCCCCCCGGTACTCCGGACAGCAGCGAGCGAGATCCTCACAGCTCTGGAACACCAGCACGAGTTCCGCCCGGAGTCCTTCCGGTTTGAGCCGCTCGGCAATCGCCCGGGTGAGTTCTTCGTCGGAGAAGGCCTCGTAGAGCGGTCGAACACAGTTGATTCCGACCGCCTGATCTTCCGATTTCTTCTGCAGCAGTTCTTTGGCCTGCCGGTAGCACCGGTCGAGCAGATCGAGTTTGCCGGAGGCGCGCAGCAGATCGACCACCGCTTCGAATGCGACCAGTTCCCGCAAATTCGCCATGTCGATGCCGTAGCAGTCCGGATAACGGATCGGCGGCGCGGCGGAGGCGATCACGATCTTGCGGGGCGCCAGCCGGTCGAGAATCGGCAGAATCGCACTGCGCATGGTGTTGCCGCGCACGATCGAATCATCCACTACCACCAGCGAGTCTGATCCCGGCCGGACCACCCCGTAGGTGACGTCGTAGATGTGCATATAGAATTCGCGGCGCGCTGCGGCGTCGGCGATGAAGGTGCGGAACTTGGCGTCCTTGACCGCGATCTGCCCGAAACGGACCCGCGGCATGGTGCCGGCCGGCATAGTTTGCCAGCACTCCTCCTGCAACGCTTCGAGCAGGCCGTGGAAGCTGATCTGGGCGGTGTTGGGGATGTAGGAGAAGAACGTGTTCTCCCAGTCATAGTTTACCTCGCGCAAAATCGCCGGTGCCAGCGCCCGGCCGAGCGCCTTGCGCTCGTGGTGGATGTCGGCGTCGTTGCCGCGCGAGAAGTAGATCCGCTCGAAGACGCAGCGCCGCAGCGGTTTCGGCGGGAGACAGGGGCGGAACTCCACCGCGCCGTCCGGGCGGAGGATCAGCGCTTCGCCTGGAGGAAGTTCATTCACCTCGGCCGAAGTGCAGTCGAACGCCGCCTGAATCGCCGGGCGTTCGGAGCTGACCGCGACCACCTCGTCGTCGAAGTAGTAGTAGCCGGGACGGATTCCGGCGCTGTCGCGGAGCGCGAAGGCCTCGCCATCGCCGAGAATGCCGCAGAACGTGAAGGCGCCGTCGAACCGTTCGGCCGCCATCTTCAGTACCTCCGCCAGATCAAAGTTGTGCTGTTTCCGGTCGCGCATGAGTTCGAGGCAGTGGCCGAGCAGCTGCAGAATGAGGGCGCCGTCCTGGCGGCTGGCGGGGTGGTGCCCGGTTGCCTGAAGGGTGCGGAAAATCTCCGCAGTGTCGGTCAGGTTGAAGTTGCCCGCGAGCATCAGCGTCCGGTTGAGGCAGGCGTTTTCGCGCACGAAGGGGTGGCAGGCGCCGATGCCGGAACGGCCGAAGGTGCCGTAACGCAGGTGGCCGAGGTAGAGTTCGCCGCAGAAGGGGAGCCGGTGTTTCGCCTCCTCGCCCGAGAGCGGTTTCTCCGGCCTCGGGGGGATGTCGCGGCCGATCTTCTCAAGCAGGTCGGCGAGGCAGGGGTGGGTGTTGGATTTCTCCAGCTGGTAACAGGGATACCCCGGCATGGGATCGAGTCCGCCGCAGCCGAGCCCCGCGCCGTCCTGGCCGCGGTTGTGCTGCTTCTCCAGCAGAAGCGCCATCTTCTGGAATCCGTAATACGGGGTGCCGTATTTGCGGATGTAATGGTCGAGGCCGCGGCGAAGCCTCAACAGCGTGACGGCGCATTCATGTTTAATCTGATCTGACATGATCCAACGTTCTTTCTTCTTCCGTGTTCCGGCCGGTCAGACCGGAAAAAGCCCGCCGGGAATCCCGGCGGGGGAGGGGACGCCTCAGTAGATGAAGAGCATCTCGCGGTATTTCGGCAGCGGCCAGCAGCCGTCGGAGACCTGCGGTTCGAGCGCGTCAACCGTGAGGCGCAACGCGTTCATCGCCGCGATGATCTCCTCGTGGCACCCCTTCAGCGCCTCGCGGAGCGCATCGGTTCCAGCGGCGAGCTGGTCGAGTCCAGCGCCGAGGGCGGCGGTGCTTTTCTCCAGCCCGGCGATTCCGGCGGTGACGCCTGCCGCCCTGGCCGCGGCGAGGGCGCTGGCGGTCCGGCTGAACTCCGCGGTGACGGTCGGGCGGATCATGCTCTCGGCGATTTCGAGCGCGATTTCGCCTTCGATCTTGATCCGGTGGTGGTAGTCCTCGAGGAATACCTCATAGCGGGATTCGAGTTCACGGCGGTTGTAGACGCCGTACTTCTCGAACATCGCGATGTTTTCGGGCGCGGTCAGGCAGCGGAGCGCCTCCATCGTGGTGGCGGCGTTGGGCAGCCCGCGTTTTGCGGCTTCGGCCTTCCAAGTGTCGGTGTAGCCGTTCCCGTTGAAGATGATCCGCTTGTGTGCGCGGATGATCTTCGAAAGCAGCTGCTGGAGTCCGGCATGGAAGTTGGCCGGTTCGAGTTTCTCCAGCTCCCCGCTGATCCGGTCGAGCGATTCGGCGACGATGGTGTTGAGCACGGTGTTCGGACCGGAGCAGGACTGGCTCGACCCCGGGGCGCGGAATTCGAATTTGTTGCCGGTAAAGGCGAACGGACTGGTCCGATTCCGGTCGGTCGCGTCGCGGGGCAGCGGCGGGAGCGTATCCACACCGATCCGCATCGTTCCGGCCCGGCGGCTGGAGGTAGCGGCGCCCTTTTCGAGCTGATCGATCACGTCGGAGAGCTGATCGCCGAGGTACATCGAGATGATGGCCGGCGGCGCTTCATTCGCACCGAGCCGGTGGTCGTTGCCGGCTCCGGTCACCGCCGCGCGCAGCAGGTCGCTGTGGAGATCGATCGCCTCGATGATCGCGGTCAGCACGGTGAGGAAGATCGCGTTCTGGTGCGGATCGCTGCCCGGATCGAGCAGATTGCGTCTGCCGTAGGCGATCGCCCAGTTGTTGTGCTTGCCGGAGCCGTTGACGCCGGCGTAGGGCTTCTCGTGGAG
>CAZPWP010000112.1:0-7200 GCA_964590295.1 uncultured Victivallis sp. | reverse complement strand
GGAGGGCCGCATGCGGAGAAGCCTGCAGCACGGTCCCGTCTTCTCACGGGCGGGGGCGTCCGGCCCTCCGGCTCCCGCATCTCCTGCTTCGCTTCGGCAGTTGTGTATAGTAAAGATTCCCAGACACCGCAACCTCCTTCTTGTTGTCTGGTTCCGGAACCCATA
Source organism: uncultured Victivallis sp. (assembly GCA_964590295.1). Classification (GTDB taxonomy): domain Bacteria; phylum Verrucomicrobiota; class Lentisphaeria; order Victivallales; family Victivallaceae; genus Victivallis. The sequence goes on along the minus strand of CAZPWP010000112.1, from coordinate 7,035 downwards.
AGGGCTACGTCGGCCTTTTTCCATCTATTCAGATTTTCAAACCCTATTTTGAGGCAAATCGTGGCTCAAACCGGAGAAGAACCGGATTTTCTCTCCCGCTGCCGACGGCGTTTCCTTTCGGCGATCTTGCCGGTTTTTGTGAATAAACGATTGCATTTCCGTCGGAATGATGATATGTTTAACAGGTTGCATCGGTAGTTGAAACGGCGGTGGAACTCCTGCGCCGTACGGGTTGGGAACAAAACGCTTTGATGTTTTTTCAAAAATATTTCCGCTGGATTGTGATCGCGCTTCCGGCGCTGTTTTACTTCGGCAGCGTCTGGCAGCGGCCGCTCTATCTTGAAACCGAATTCCGACAGGCGGAAATCGCCCGCGAGACGGCGACCACCTTTCCGGTTCCGAGCCTCAACGGGGAACAGCTCCCCGGCACTCCGCCACTCGTCCACTGGTGCAATGCCGCCGTGATGAAGGGAATCGGCGAACAGCCCGCGGCGGTCCGGCTGACCGCTGCGCTGGCGACGCTGCTCACCGCCGGAGTGATCTGGCTGCTGGGAAAGCGTTCCGGCATTCCCCGGCTCGGCGAAGCCGCCGCTCTGATCTGGCTCTTCTGCGGCGCGGTCTACACCGCCGGAACCCGCGGCGGCGACGACGCGCTCTTCGTCCTCTTCAACACCGTGACACTCGCGGCGTTCTTCCTCGCCGCGACGGAAACGGTGCCGCGCCGCCGGATCGGCTTTCTGGTGCTCTGCGGTATCGGCTGGGCGGCGGCGATCCTCTGCCGGGGAGGGGAGGCGCTCCTGACGGCGGCCGTTCCCGCCGTCGTCCTGCTGCTCCGGCGGCGGGAGGAGGGGAGAGCTCTTCTCTCGCTGCTGTGGATTCCGCTGCTGGTGGCGGCGCTGCTCGTCGCCGGATGTGCCGCCGCTTGCCGTGCGGCGCCCGCGGCGTGGCTGCTGCCGGGCGGAGATTCCGCTCCCGGTTCTCCCGTCGCCGGGCTGCTGCTGTCGCTCGCCGGGCTGCTGCCGTGGATTCTCTTTCTGCCGATGGTGTGGCACGGTTACCGGATTGCTCCGGAGGGGGCGCGGCGATCCTCTTCGCCATCGGAATGCTCCAGGCGTCCGACCGGGGGGACTACTGGTGGGTGAATCGGATGCTGAATCTGCTGGTCTGGGGAATCCTGCCGGTTCCGCTGCTGCTCTTCGTGCTTCAGACGCTGGCGAAATTCGCCTGGCGCGTCCCGGCGGAACTGCTCCTCTACCGCTCCCATGAGAACTACTGTCTGCCGGTTCTGGCGCTGATGGTCGTGGTGATCTGGTTCCGGATGGCGGCGAGGGAGCCGGGCGGGGCGTGCAAATTCGGCTGTTTCTGTGTCGGCATGGCGTTTTTTCTGCTGGCGGCGCCGATTTCGATTCCGTGGCGGTTCGTGCGGGATTTCGCGCCGGAGGCGTTTCTCCGGCAGGTCGCTGTTCCGCTGTCGAAGAGCGAGACGGTGGTTCTGGCGGATCCGCCGCTGATGCCCGCCGCTGCGTGGACGCTCAAACGTACCGGGATCGGCACTCTGCCGGAGAAGGTGGACGCCGCCGGCATCGCGGAAATTTCCGGCGGCCGGGAGCTGCTTTTCATCACCGGCGATGAAGCGCGGGTGCGCCGGCTGCCCGCGTCGCGCACCACCTGGCGTGCCGGCGGATTGTTTGTCGTGCATTATCCGAAGAGTTCGGGAGGAGCGAAATGAAATATTTCTGGTTTGTCTTTCTCTTTTTCATCGTCGCCTATCTGCTGCCGCTGGCCGGGCGGCCGCTGGTGACGCCGGATGAGTTTCGTTACGCGGAGATTCCCCGCGAAATGATCGTCGACGGCGACTGCGTCACGCCCCGGCTGCTCGGCGTGCGCTATTTTGAAAAGCCGGTGCTCGGCTACTGGCTGACGGCGGGATGTTTCCAATTGTTCGGGGAAAACGCCTTCTCGATCCGTCTTCCCGCCGCTTTCGGCGCGGGACTGGCGGCGCTGCTGATCTGGATTCTGGTCGATCAGGCGCTGCGCGACCGCAAACTCGCCTCGCTCGCCGCCGTCTTCTATCTCACCTGCGGACTGGTCTACGGCATCGGTACCTTCGCCGTGCTGGACAGCCAGACCACCGCCTTCATCACCGGGATTCTGGTGACCTCTTGTCTGGCGGTGCTGGAGCCGCGCTTCACCCGCCGTAAAACGCTGCTGCTGGTGCTCTGCGGCATCTTCACCGCGCTGGCGTTTCTGACGAAGGGGTTCATCGCCTTCGCGGTTCCGGGGCTGGCGATGGCGGGATTCCTGATCTGGGAACGGCGCTGGAAGGAGTTTCTGATTCTGCCGTGGATTCCGCTTGTTGTGGCTCTGGCGCTGATCGCGCCGTGGGCGATCGCGGTTCACCGGGCCGAACCGGACTACTGGCGCTACTTCGTCATGGTGGAACACTGGCAGCGGTTCACCGCCGACGCCTCAGGACAGCATCCGGAACCGTTCTGGTTCCTGATTCCCTTCCTCGTTGGCGGCGTGTTTCCCGCCGCGCTGCTGCTGATTCCCGGTTTCTCCGTCGGGGGCGCGGCGCTTGGGAAGATTCTGCAGCAGCCGCTCTACCGTTTCTGCCTTTCGGCGCTGGTGCTGCCCTTTCTCTTCTTTTCCGCCTCCAGCGGCAAACTGGCGACCTACATCCTGCCCTGCTTCCCGCCGCTGGCGGTCCTGGCGGCAGCGGTCATCGCCGCCTACTTCAAGAGCGGCGGGCATAACCGCTGCTTCCATGGGTTGCTCACGGTATGGGGGAGCCTTCTGGTGATCGCATCGGTCGGATTCGGCGTGGTGCTGTTCCTCCCCTTTCTGGAGCGGATCTCCTACGGCTGGTGTTTCCCGGCTGCGGTCGTCCTGGCGGCGGTCGGGCTGATTTACGGTGCCGCGCTGCTGTTCTCCCGCCGCGCGAACTGGCGGACCCGTTTCTATCTCTTCTTCGGCGGCATGGCGCTGCTGCTCGCTTCCGGCGGCTGGGCGATTCCGGATGGACTGCTCGGCGACAAGGCGCCGGAGCGGGCGATGCGGGAGCTCGCGGTCCGGCTGGGATTTGATCCGGCGAAGGTGACTTTCTTCACCACGTCGAGCACCATGCACGCAGTCGCCTGGGTTTTTGACCGGAAAGATGTACATACACTCAATTCTCCCGGCGAGCTTGCGTATGGCGACACCCGGGCGAAAGAGGAGGGGAAACCCGGCGTCGCGGTCGACGGAAAGGAGCTGGACAAGCTGCTCACCTCTCCGTCGCATCCGGCGGTGGTGGTGATCGGCCGCGACCGCCGCAGCTTCTACCGCCCTCCCGCCGGGACGGAGTTCCGCGAAGAGCTGCTCAACGAAATCCGGGCGATCTACGTTCCGGAAAAGACGGGGACGGGAGGGGCGCAATGAGTCGTCAGACGCTGTTCCGATGCTTCCTCCGCCATCCCGGACGTGTGGGGGCGCTCTGGCCCTCCTCGCCGTCGCTCTGCCGGATGATGGTCTCCTGGGTCGGCGTGGAAGAGGCCGGCCTGGTGGTGGAGCTCGGGCCCGGAACCGGCGCGATCACCCGGGAGATCATCCGCATGCTCCCGGAAACCGGGAAGCTTGTCGCTGTGGAACTCGACGAGAGGCTCTGCCTTCAGCTGCGCCGGAACTTCCCCAGGGTGGAAATATTGCACAACAGCGCCTCCCGGCTGGTGGAGATTCTGCACGAACGGCAGCTGCCTGCCGCGAATGCGATCATCTCCGGACTGCCCTGGGCGGTGTTCCCCGAATCGCTTCAGCGGGAAATTCTCGGCGCAGTCGCCGGGAGTCTCTCTCCGGACGGCTGGTTCACCACTTACGCCTATCTGCAGGGGCTGATGCTGCCCGCCGGAATGCGGTTCCGGCGGCTGCTCGGCGAAACCTTCGGCGAAGTGCTGACCAGTTCGGTGGTCTGGCGCAATCTGCCGCCCGCCTTCGTCTATCGCTGCCGCCCGCGCGGAAAGTGATCGCGGCGGACTACTGCGCTGCCGGAGCCAGGGGGCGGGTGCCCCAGAGCGTTCGCGCTTTTTCCGGGGGGAGATGGTATTCCGGCGAGGCGAAGCGCAGTTCCGGCGTGCCGAAGCGGTGACGGATTCCCATCAGATCGAGCATCAGTTCAAAGGTCAGATCGTTGGTGAAGAGTTTTTCCGCGTTGTTCCGCAGCGCCTGCTCCAGTTCGGGGCGTTCGCCGCGCAGCGCGTCGGAGAGGTAGAGGAACATCGGAATCTCCGCCATCTCCGGCTCGAAGAGGTCGGCGGCGTGTCCGACGCCCGGAATTTCCGCATGATCCGGGAGATAGAGCGCCGCCCGCACCCGGGGATTCTCCCGGAACATCTTCACCATCTTTTCCAGCAGGGAATCGGTATAGCGGAGACTTTTGTCGTAGGGCGCCATCTCCAGATCGCGGCCGAATTCCTCCGGATAACGTTTGAAATAGGGGCCGTGACTCCCCATCAGATGAAGAACCACCAGACCCCGCTTCGATTGCAGTGCTTCCGGGAGTTTTTCCAGCAGCGCCTCATCCGGACGGGCGCGCCAGAGGAGAAAGTCCTCCATCGAGTTGAGCCACAGGCTCTTCTTCGCTTCCGAGGCGAGGGCGGTCACCGGTGAGTCGAATCGGCCGTGCGGATACTGGTTGCTCAGAAAGGTGGTCTCGTAGGAACAGTAGTTCGCTACATCGAAGAGGCTTGGCCAGACCGCCTGTTTCCGTGGGTCGTACTGGTTGCGTGCGGTGAGCAGCATGGTCAGCGCCTGCATGGTCTGCACGTGGCAGGAGCAGGCGTTTTTCATCAGGATGCAGTCGGGAGCGCCGGCCGCGGCTTTCAGAAACGGCGTTGTCTCCAGCGGGTAGCCGTAGGCGCTCGAACGACGGCGGCTGTGCGCTTCCCCGAGGATCAGCACATAGATGCCGTCATCGCCGCTGGATTGCTCCACCCGGCGCGCCACCTCGGCCAGCCGCTCATCGCGTCCGGCGGCGTAGGATTCGATCACATCGAAGTAGCCGAGGCTGTCGGTGAAGAGCACTTTGGTGCGGTTCAGCGCCTCGCGCCCGGCGAGCTCCAGGCACACCCACGGGAGGAGCGCCAGCGCAAGAACCGCACTTCCGATCCGGAGGGGGCGCGGCGCGGGGACGGCGTTCCCGAAGCGGTTCAGATACCGGAGCCCTGCCGCCGCCGCAACCACCGCCGTAATCAGGACGAGGCAGGTCGGGTTGGTGAAAGCGTAGTGGATCGCTTCGGCGGCGTCGGTCTGATAGATCGCCTGAATCGAATCGTAGGTGAATTTCCGCCCCGAGGCGATATGGTGGGCGAGGATCGTCAGCGGCAACAGATAGAGGAGGCCGCCGATCAGCAGCGTGGGCAGCCAGGCGAGCGAACGGAATCTGACGGCGACTGTTTCACCGATCGCCGCGTCGATGCTCCAGCACCAGACCGCCAGCAGCAGCGCGAAGGGAATCTGCCCCGAGGCATAGTACTGGTCGATCGGGGCGAAATTCAGCGCTTCTTCCAGCACGAGCACGAGCGGGAAGGCGAAGTGGATCAACCGCGCCGGACGCCGGTTCAGCAGCAGTGCGGCGACGAGTGCGCCGGAGTAGAGCAGCAGCGAGAGGGGAATCTTCCACACCGCTCCCGGTTCCATCGAAAAGTCGCCGGGCAGGAGCGCGATATAGAGCAGCGAAGCGAGAAGCATCGCCCCCGCCGGAATTCCACACCGGAACAGGGTGTCGCGTGAAAGATTGCCGAAGCGGAACTGCTTCATTCGTTCTGTCTCTCCTTTCCCGGTTCTGCCGGATCAATTGACGCAGGAATTACGGTAAGATAGCAGCCCCCCCTTTTCTTCCTTTTTTTGATCATGTCCCAAATTTTGTGATGGGAGGTGCTGTTTGACGGAGGTGCATCTGCCCTTTTTTTGCGTTTGCTCAAAATCCAACAGAAAGGAAACGCAAATGCAGGGTAAAATTAGCATGGAGTTGCCGTTTTGTCAAGCGGAAACCGTTTTTTCTCCGGACGAACCTGCAGCCGGACCGGCGGATGTGCAGGAACGCAAGGCCTTCGCCGAAGTGTGGAAGATGATTTTACAGATGTGTTTCACCAAATTGGGGACAATCACCAGAATCATCATGTGAGGCGAGTTTTTCACAAACTGCAAAAGAGGCGTTTCCCCGGATTTCGTTTGCAATCGGGCGCATTCGTGATATTGTTAAAGGGGGCAGGAGATGTTCCTCCTGTGCGAAACATGGACCCGGGAGGATGGAAATGGCGGGATTTGATGCTCACAATGCAAGACTCTTTTCGATTGAGGTCGGAAATGCCCGGCTGTTTCACCGGCTGAGTATCGATACCGCCCGGCTTTCTTTCCCGCCCGGTGTGCCGCTGTGGCCCGCTCATCTCAATCATGCGGAGCTGTCGAAGGAGCAGGGATATACCCATTACAACTGCACCCGCTTCGCAATAGAGATGCCGCTGGAAGGCAACCTGATCGGCGAGGCCCGGGGGCGGACCGATGTCGTTTCGCCGGGCGAGGTCTATCTGATTCACTACGGGGAAGACAGCTCCTACCGGGTCGGGCCGGCCGGATTCTGCCGCAAAGTCGGCGTCTGTTTTTCCGGGCCGCTGCTGCCGGCGCTGGTGTTGGAAACCGGACTGGTGGAGGAGCTCCGGCTGAAACTGCGTGACCCGGAGCGGTTCTACGCTTATGTTGCCGAACTGGAGCGGAGGATCTGCGAAGCGTCACAGGAGGATGTTGCGGAGCTTTCCGCCTTCTCCTATCGGCTGCTCCTCGAGCTGGCTGCTTCGATCGACCGGGAGCTTCCGCCGTTGCTGCGGCAGGCGATCGATGTGATGAAGGTGAATCTTTCGCAGATGATCACCATCGGTGAAATTGCGGAGAAACTTCAAACCAGCACTTCAACTCTGGAAAATCTCTTTTCCCGCAACCTGCGCAGCTCGCCCCGGAAATATTTCGACGATCTCAAGTTCGCCAGGGCCGAACAGCTGCTGG
>CAZPWP010000111.1:6232-7233 GCA_964590295.1 uncultured Victivallis sp. | reverse complement strand
CAGGGGAATCTGTTCTGATATTGCGGAAACCGTATTGGAAGATCATTGCCAGGCAAAGGATTCAAACGCAATGAACTCCGGAAGAGGAATCTTCCGGGGAATACGCATCTCCCGCGGGAACCCCTCTTTTTCAAACCAGGAACCGGTGTCGGAAAACAAAACGCAGGGGCGGCGGTTCAATATATTTATTCCGCATCGCTCTTTTCCTCCGCTTTCCGAATCCGGAACGAAGCAGAAATTTGCGCTTCCGTTAAATATATTTAATTTTTATAAAAATATTGAATTTTCTTCCATTCGTGCTATAGTAAGGAGTGCACACAAACAACAACGGAAGGAGTTTCCGAAATGGGCAAAACAACCGCGCAGAAAATCTTCGACGCGCATGTCGTCGACAAGCCGGCGGACGGCGTCTGGGTCCTCAGTCTCGACCGTGTCTTCTGCCACGAGATCACCACGCCGATCGCCATCAACGATCTGGTCGCCATCGGCAAGGACCGGGTGTTCGACCCGACGAAAATCAAGGCGGTCATCGACCACGTCACCCCGGCGAAGGATTCCAAGACCGCCGAGCAGGGCAAGACCATGCGCGACTGGGCGCGCCGCCACGGCATCAAGGACTTCTTCGACATCGGCGAAAACGGCGTCTGCCACGCGCTCTTCCCGGAAAAGGGGTTCGTCCGCCCCGGCTTCACCGTCATCATGGGCGACTCCCACACCTGCACCCACGGCGCGTTCGGCGCGTTCGCCGCGGGCGTCGGCACCACCGACCTCGAAGTGGGCATCCTCAAAGGGGTGTGCACGATGCGCGAACCCGAGACGATCAAGCTGAACCTCACCGGCAAACTCCAGCCCGGCGTCTTCGCCAAGGATGTGATCCTCGCGGTCATCGGCAAGCTCACCGTCAACGGCGCCACCGACAAGGTGATCGAATTCGCCGGTCCGGTGGTCGACGCCATGCAGATGGATGCGCGCATGACGCTCTGCAACATGGCGATCGAAGC
>CAZPWP010000111.1:0-6222 GCA_964590295.1 uncultured Victivallis sp. | reverse complement strand
TGCGGCATCTGCTATCCGGACATGGTGACGGTGGAGTTCCTCTGGCCCTTCCTCAAGGAGGAGTTCAAGACCCGCGAAGAGGCGCTCGCGGAGTACGCGAAGTGGCGTCCCGACGCCGACGCGGTCTACGCCGACGTGGTCGATTTCGACGTCTCGAATCTCGAACCGATGGTGACGGTCAACTACAAGCCGGACCAGGTCCGGACCGTCCGCGAAATGGAGGGCGCCCCGGTCGATCAGGTCTACATCGGCAGCTGCACCAACGGGCGGCTCGAGGATCTGCGGATCGCCGCCGGAATCCTCAAGGGCAAGCGCATCAGCCCGAAGCTCCGCGCCATCGTCTCGCCGGCGACGCCGAAGATCTACCGCGACGCGCTCGCCGAAGGGCTGATCGCGATCTTCATGGATGCCGGGTTCTGCGTGACCAATCCGACCTGCGGCGCCTGCCTCGGCATGAGCAACGGCGTGCTGGCCCAGGGGGAATCGTGCGCCTCGACCACCAACCGCAACTTCAACGGACGCATGGGCAAAGGCGGCATGGTTCACCTGATGAGCCCGGCGACCGCCGCGGCGACCGCCGTCGCCGGTGTGATCACCAATTCGCCCCTTTTCAAGAAATAACCGAAGGCGACTGTCAAAATGAAAAACTTCAACGGAAAAATTCTCTTCCTCGACCGTTCGGACATCAACACCGACGAGATCATTCCGGCCAAATATCTGACGGAACTGACCAAGGCGGCCCTGAAACCCTACTGCCTCGAGGATCTCAATCTGCCCGGCTTCGACCCGAAAAAGGACATCGCCGGCAGGAGCGTCATCGTCACCCGGGCGAACTTCGGCTGCGGCTCCAGCCGGGAACACGCGCCGTGGGTGCTCGAATGCAACGGCATCCATCTGGTCATCGCCGAGAACTTCGCGCGCATCTTCCGCCAGAACATGTTCAACTGCGGATTGATGGCGATTCCGCTCGACAAGGCGACGATCGATGAAATTTTCCGCACCTTCGCGGGAACCGATGCGGAGCTCACCACCGACTTCGACGGCCGGAGCTTCACCATCACCAACGGCAAAGAGACCCGGAAGTACTCCTTCACCGCCGGCGAATTCGACCTCGAACTGGTCAAGGCGGGCGGCTGGGTCAACTACGCCGACCGGAAATACTGATTTCCTCCGGAAGTCCGCACCGCGCCTTCTCCCCCGGCGGGAGGAGGCGTCTTTTTCATCAGCGCGAGGCGAGAACCCGCACCCGCTCCTCCTCCGAGAGAGTGAAGAGATCGAAGACGATCCGGTCGATCTCCGGCAGATTTCCGGCGGACCCGGCCAGTTCGCCGAGGCGGGCGAAAACGGCCGGGTCCGCCGCCGGAATCGGCAGCTCCTCCAGGTCGCCGCGCAGCACCTTGTGTGTCGCGAAACGGCGGCGGAACAGATAGCCGAAGAGGGTGGAGTTGAAGAGCGCGAGAATCGCCTCCGCCGACACGCCGGGCAGCCGGGGGATCAGAAGATTTGCGCTGTTGAGCGTGAGAAGCCCTTTGCGGTCGATGGCGAATACCGGCCGGTCGGCAATGAAGCGGTAGATCAATTTTCCGGGAGTGCGGTAGAACGCGAGCGGCGCGGTCTGCTGAAACTTCCCGACGCCGAGCCGGAGAAAACGGCGCGGCGTTCCGATCGCAAACGGGTGGATGTCACAGCCGCGAAGAATCGGCTCCGCCCCCGGCTCCGGTGCGTCGGCGAGAAAGCGCCGGTTGTCGCCGGTGACGATGCCGAGCGCCCAGTCGGCATTCCCCTTCAGCGTCCGATGCGGCACGGAAACGATCTTTTCGAGCAGGGCGCGATCCGGCTCCTCCGGACGCAGAACCGCCCCGTTCCCGCTCCCCCCCGCGCCGCACCGGATCAGGTCGAGCCGAATCGATGCGGTGAATACGCCGGAGAAGGGGCGGCCGAGCGGTTCGATCCGCTCGATCCGGCTCCGTTCGGCGATCAGCGCGCGGATATCGGCGTGCGCCCGGATGTTGAGGATCGATTCCGGCAGGATCACCGAGAGCCGCCCCCCCTCCCGGAGCAGCGAGAGCGCGCGGGCGATGAAGAAGGAGAAGCGTTCCCGCCCGGCAAGTCCGGCGAACTCCTCCCCGCGCGGCGGCGCACCGCGAAACGCCCCCCACGGCGGATTGGTCGCGATGAAGTCGACCTCCGGCAGCCGGATGCGGCCGAGCGCATTGCCGGAACGGACGTCGGGCGCGACGTCCCTCTCCGGGAACTCCAGCAGCAGGTTGATCCGGGCAATCCGCACGGCGACGGGATCCAGATCCACCCCGTGAATCGATTCCGGCGGCAGCTGGAGCAGCCGGGCGGCGTGCACGAGATAGGTCCCGGTGCCGCAGCAGGGGTCGAGAAACGAGGAAACTTTCCCGGCGGCGGGCCGCAGCGACGCCGCCACCAGACGGTCGGGGGTGTAGTACCTGCCCTGCGCCGACTTCAACCCGGTCCGGGAGAGCGACTGGTAGAGGAATCCGAGAAAATCCCCCTCCTCCCCTGGTTCGGCAAGCTCGAACACACGGCAATGCGCCGCCCCCGGCGGGCCGACACGCCTCAGCCACGGCTCCATGATCCGCGCCATGTTCCGGCGGCGCCAGAGGAGCGGCGCGAGAGCGGAGGAGAGCTCGACCTCCCCGCGCTCCGCGAGCAGCCGGAGCGCGGCAAAGCAGAGCACCTTCTCCACGTTGAGTCGCCGCGAGCGGGCCAAAGCCGCCACTGCGGCAACCCGGCGCGAAAACGTCCGGTCGCCGGCATACTCCGAAGGGGCGAAGGCGGCACTGGCACGCCGCTTGTTGGCGCGGCTGCGCAGTTTCATCGAACTGCCGCTGCCCAGCTCACGCCGGAGTTTCTCCACCGCGTCCACGGCGATCGAAACCGGCTTGCCGCCGAGCGGGGGGAGCAATCCGGTCCGCAGCCAGTTGCGGATGGTTCCAGAGGAGACGTCCAGACGGCGGGCCGCCTCGCTCACCCGAACCGCCGCAATTGCCTGTGCTTCCGCCATATTCCTCCCCGTCCTGCTGTCCTTGCTATAAGATAGCCGGTCGGAGAGGGAAAATCAAGCCTCCCGCCCCCGCAGCCCGGCCGCCAGCTCACCGGTCAGCGCGACGGCGGCGTCGCACCCTTCCTCGAGCACTTTGCGCATGACCGCACTGCCGACCACCACGGCATCGGCATGGGCGCCGACCGCCTTCGCCATCGCCGCCGACGAGATGCCGAATCCGGCGGCGACCGGCAGAGGCAGGCGGGCGCGAAGAGTTTCCAGCGCGCCGGCCAGTTCCGGCGGCAGAGCCTGACGCACCCCGGTCACGCCGCGCACGGTGATGTAGTAGACGAAGCCGCCGCAGCCGGAGGCGATCCGTTCCGCCCGCTCCGGCGGGGTCGCCGGGGAGACCAGCGGAATCAGTTCCGCGCCGGAAGCGCGGCGGAGCGGCTCGAGTTCGCCGCGCTCCTCCAGCGGCAGATCGACGACGAGCAGTCCGTCGATCTCCGCCTCGCGCAGTGCCGCGCCGAGCCGTTCCAGCCCGTAGCGAAAGAGGACGTTGCAGTAGGAGAAGAGCACCAGCGGCGTCTCCGGATGGCGCGCCCGGATCCGCCCGGCGATCTCCAGCACCTTCTTCAAAGTGGTCCCCGCCGCGAGGGCGATCTGTCCGGCGTGCTGGATCACCGGCCCGTCCGCCATCGGGTCGGAGAAGGGAACGCCCAGCTCCACCATGTCCGCGCCGGCGTCGATCAGGCGGTCGATCAGCGTTTCGCTCTCCTCCGGCGTCGGACAGCCGACGGTCGCGTAGACGATCAATGCGCTCCGGCCTTCGGCGCGGCAGCGTTCGAAACAACGGTTGATGCGCGTATTCATTCTTCAGAGAATCCCCATTTTTTCCTTGTACTGTCTGATGTTGTCCATATCCTTGTCGCCGCGCCCGGAAAGGCAGACAAGAACAATTCCCTCCGGCCCGAGTTCCGGGGCGACGCGGAGCGCCTCCGCCACCGCGTGGCTCGATTCAAGCGCGGGAATGATTCCCTCCAGACGCGAGAGCGTGTCGAAGGCCGCCACCGCCCCGGGATCGTTGACCGCCACGTAGCGGACCCGCCCGGAGTCGGCAAGAAAGCTGTGTTCGGGACCGACGCCGGGGTAATCCAGTCCGGCGGAAACCGAATGGGTTTCGATGATCTGCCCGTCGTCGGTCTGCAAGAGATAGGTCTTGCTGCCGTGGAGCACGCCGACCCGCCCGCCGCAGATGCTGGCGGCGTGGCGGCCGGTTTCGACCCCGTCCCCGCCCGCTTCGACGCCGGTGAGCCGCACCCCTTCATCGGCGAGGAATCCGGCGAACATCCCCATCGCGTTGCTGCCGCCGCCGACGCAGGCGACCACCTCGTCCGGCAGACGGCCCGCCTTCTCCAGAATCTGGCGGCGGCTCTCCCTCCCGATCACCGACTGAAAGTCGCGGACGATCGCCGGATAGGGATGCGGCCCCGCCACCGTACCGATCACATAAAAGGTGTCCTCCTCGGTGGCGACCCAGTCGCGGATCGCCTCGTTCATCGCATCCTTGAGCGTGGCGGAGCCGGACTCCACCGCAATCACGCGGGCGCCGAGCGTCTTCATCCGTTCGACGTTCGGCGCCTGCCGGACGACGTCCACCGCGCCCATGAAGACGTCGCACTCCATACCGAAGAGCGCGGCGACCGTCGCAGTGGCGACGCCGTGCATCCCCGCGCCGGTCTCGGCGATCAGCCGCTTCCTGCCCATGCGGCGGGCGAGCAATGCCTGCCCGATGGTGTTGTTGATCTTGTGGGCGCCGGTGTGGTTCAGATCCTCGCGCTTGAGGTAGATCCGGGCGCCGCCGGCGTATTCGGTGAGCCGCTTCGCGAAGTAGAGCGGCGACTCCCTTCCGACGTAGTCGGCGAGCAGTTCGGCAAGTTCGCGCTGAAACGCCGGATCCTGCCGGGCGCGCAGATACTCCTCTTCGAGCGCATGCAGAGCAGGCAGCAGCGTCTCCGCGACATACTGCCCGCCGTAAATACCGTAATGGGAATTCATGGTACCATCTCCTTGAATAAAGTTTTCATTTTTTCCTCCGATTTGACGCCGGGTGCGGTTTCGAGCGAACTCGAAAGATCCACCCCGGCGGGACGTACCGTCCGGATTGCTTCGCGGATGTTCTCCGGCGAAAGTCCTCCGGCCAGCATGATCCGCCATCGCCGGGCGGCCCGCGCCGCAAGGCTCCAGTCGCAGCGGCGGCCGCTGCCGCCGGCGGCCGCGTCGAAGAGGAAGCGCTCCGCCTTCTTCCACCCGGCGAGCGGTTCCAGCGCCATCCCGGCGACGGCGCGCACCGCCTTCCAGACCGGATACGGGAGCGATGCGGCGAATTCCGGGGACTCCGCCCCGTGCAGCTGGATGATGTCGAAATTCCCCTCCGCCGCGCGCAGAATCGTCTCCCGGTCGGCGCCGGCGAAAACGCCGACCCGCTTCACGCGGGCGGGCAGGCCGCCGGTCAGCTCCCGCAGGCGCTCCGGCGGCACGCAGCGCGGCGACGCGGGAACCAGAACAAAGCCGACGTAACCGGCCCCCAGTTCCGCCGCCAGCTCCACATCGCACCGGCGGGTCAGACCGCAGATTTTCACTTCGACAGGAGTTCGCACAGTTTCCTCCCGGGCGACGGCGCCCGCATCAGGGTTTCTCCGATCAGAAAGGCCTGCGCGCCCAGCTCGTGGAGGCGCAGCAGCTCCGCCCGCTCCCGGATGGCGCTCTCGCCGACGGCGATGCACCCCTCCGGCACCCGCCGGATCAACTCGGCCACCCGGTCGAGGCTGGTGTCGAAGGTGGAGAGGTTGCGGGCGTTGACGCCGATGATCCGCGCGCCGTTCGACGCGAGCATCTCCAGCTCCTCGCGGGTGTGCGCTTCACAGAGCACCGCGAGATCGAGCGATTCGGCGCAGGCATGAAGATTCCGGAATTCCGCCTCCGTGAGCATGGCGGCGATCAGCAGCACCGCGTCCGCGCCCGCCGCCCGCGCCTCCAGAAGCTGGTATTCCTCGAAGAGGAAGTCCTTGCGCAGGAGCGGCAGAGCGGTCGCCTTCCGGGCGCGTTCGAGATTCTCCAGCCCGCCGAGAAAGAAGTGCCGTTCCGTCAGCACCGAGGGCGCGGCGGCGCCCGCCGCCTCCAGGTCGGCGGCCAGCCCCCCCACCGCC
>CAZPWP010000110.1:0-7236 GCA_964590295.1 uncultured Victivallis sp. | reverse complement strand
GGTGGAGCGTCGGGACGCGATGGTCTCCGGGCTGAAACAGCTCGGAGGTGTCTATATCACGCTCGATCTGGAGGGCTTCCGCTCCGGGAGCATGGATCGCGCAAGGTCGAAAAGCACAACCGGAAAGGAGTCGTCGCCATGTCAATCGGATTCACGGAAATTCTTCTGATCGTTATTTTTGTTCTCCTGGTCTTCGGGCCAAAGCGCATTCCGGAACTTGCCCGGGCGCTGGGGCGTGCCTCGTATGAGTTCAAGAAAGCGAAGACCGCGTTCTCCGAGGAGGGGCGCGAATTGATGGACGTTGCGGAAAAGGCCGGGGAAAACGAGGTGAAAAAAGAGGAGCAGGGAGAAAAACTGGTATGAATGAACAGGGAAACAGCTTGGTTGGCCATCTGGAGGCGCTGCGTCGGACGCTGCTCTCCTGCCTGATTGCGACCGCACTGCTCTACCCGGTCGCGTTTCTGGCGTCGCCGTATGTCATTTCCGTGCTGGTACGCTGGAGTTTCCCGCCAGAGGCGGGAAAACTCCACTATTTTGCGCCGATGGAGGTGTTCTGGGTGCAGCTGAAACTAGCGCTCGTGCTGGCCCTGGCTCTGGCGTATCCGTGGAACATTCTGCAGGTCTGGCGTTTTCTGCTGCCCGCGCTCTACCGGGAGGAACGGCGGGCGCTGGGCTGGTGGATCGTGGCGGCCTCGGTGCTGTTTTTCTGCGGGGTAGCCTTCTGTGGAGTGCTGATTTTGCCGATGCTGATGAATTTTTCCGGCGGGTTTGCCACGCCGGAGCTCCAGCCGATGCTCGGGCTGGCGAACTTCCTGGAGCTGGCGGGCTGGCTGATGCTCTCGTTCGGAGTGATGTTTCAATCTCCGCTGGTGGTGCTGCTTGCGGTTCGTTTCGGCCTGATCTCCGTGGAGTCCCTGCGCCGGAAGCGGCCATGGGTCATGACGGCGATTCTGGTGGTTGCGGCGATTCTCACGCCGCCGGATGTGGTGAGTCAGGTGATGCTGGCGCTGCCGACCTGGCTGCTGTTCGAAGCCGGCTTGTTCTTTGCCGGCCGGATGGAGAGACGCGCACAGACCGACGCGGAGAAAGAAAAGTAAGCGCCTCTTCCGGGGGAATTTGCCGAATTGTTCCTCTGTCGGGTTGCATTTGGCGGAAGCTGTGCTTTATTTCCGAATTAATGGGAAAAATACTCCGGGACGACGGGGAAACCTTCCGGCCGAATGATTTGCAGAGGAGGATGCGCCATGAGCAGAACCTGTACCGCATCGATCGTTCTTACGCCGGTGATCCGCCGGTTTGTCCGCCGCCGGGAGAGCCGCGGCAGGATACCGTTCCACAAACTGCCGGTGGAGGAGGCGCGCCGCGTCTTCCGGGAGATTCAGGCGAACGCCGGTCTGCTCGCCCCGGTCGAAATCGAAGAACGCAAACTGACCGCCGGTGTCGATTTTCCGTTCAGCGTGCGGATCGTCCGCCCCGTGGACGTGGCTGAACCGCTGCCCGCGGTCTTCTACTTTCACGGCGGCGGCTGGATGCTCGGCAGCTGGGAGACTCACGAACGGCTGGTACGGGAACTCGCCGCCGGATCCGGCTGTGCGTTCATCTTCGTGGAGTATACCTGCTCCCCAGAAGCGGAATATCCGGTGCCGGTCAAACAGGGCTACGCGGCGCTCACCCGGATCTTGGAGAGCGCGGATGCGTTCCGGATCGATCCCGGTCGGGTCGCCGTGGCGGGTGATGGCGCCGGAGGAAACCTGGCGACGGTGATGACACTGCTCGCCCGCGAACGCGGCACGCCGCGGATCGGCCTGCAGCTGCTCTTCTGCCCGGTGACCGATGCGGACTTCAACACCGACTCCTATCTGCGCTTCGCCGACGGGCCATGGCTGACCCGCAAGGCGATGAAGCGGTTCTGGAACGCCTACTGCCCGATCCGGGCTTTCCGGAAGGAGATTTACGTTTCGCCGCTCCGTGCCCGGATCGGACAGCTTGCCGGATTGCCGCCCGCGTTGATCGTCACCGCCGGAAACGATGTGCTGCGTGACGAAGGGGAGACTTACGCCTGCAAGCTGATGCGTGCCGGGGTCGGTGTGGCATCGGTCCGGTTCGACGGGGCGATTCACGATTTTCTGCTGCTCTCGCCGCTCCGCAACTGCGCTCCGGCCAGCGGTGCGATGGCGCAGGCGTGTGCGCTGCTTCACTCCAAATTCGACCGGTAAGCGGCGTTGCGGAGAGTTTTTCGCCGGGCACGTGCTTGAAAAAACGGTTTCGGCATGATATGTTATTTTTTCCGCACTCAGCAAGGCGGAGGGCGGGATATGGATGGCACGTTGCCGGAACTCTGGAGCGTGAAGATTTTGTTTGCGAAAATCGATGCGGAACTGGGACATCAGGTTCATGACTGTCAAACGATATCTCTATCGGAAATGGCTGACGCTCTATACGAAGATTGTCCGCGAAAAGGCATCGCCGGAGTACATCGCCCGCGGCTGGGCGATCGGTATGTTCTTCGGCTGTTTCATCCCCTTCGGGCTGCAGCTGATCGGTTCGATTCCCACCGCGTTCCTGCTGAAGGGCAGCAAGATCGGCGCCACCCTGGGGACATTGCTCACCAACCATTTCACGATTTTTCTCATCTATCCGGCGCAGTGTTGGGTGGGGAGCCATCTGCTCGGCGGCACCCTTTCATACCACGCGATCGAAACCGCGATGGCCGATGTGCTCAAAGAGCAGAGCTATGAGGCGCTCATGCAGATCGGCGGAGAACTGGTCGCTGCCTTCTTCATCGGCGGTGCACTGCTCTCCGTCGTGATGACGCCGCTCACCTACTGGTTCGTGAAGAATCTGGTCATCCGCTATCGGGAGCGGAAGGCAAGACATACCGCCGAACTTATTCCGCCGCCAGAAAAGTGAGCTGCACCCGCCGGGTGCGGGGGCCGTCATATTCACAGAAATAGATTCCCTGCCAGGTGCCGAGGTGCAGAACGCCGTTGCGCACCGGCACCGTCAGCGAGAAGCCGGTCAGCATTGCCTTGAGGTGCGCTGCGCTGTTGCCTTCCACATGCTGATAAAACTCCTCGCGTACCGGGATCAGCGTGTTGAGTTTGGCCAGCAGGTCGTGCCGCACGTCGGGATCGGCATTCTCGTTGACAGTCAGCCCGGCGGTGGTGTGAGGGCAGAAGATGTGGCAGATGCCGCGGGTGAGGGGTTCCGGGATGCGCGCGTTGATTTCCGCGGTGATATCCACAAGTTCGCAGTCGCGGCGGGTGACGATGGTGAATTCCTGCATGATGCTCTCCTTCTGAACGTGACTCTTCTGAAATATACTGCCGCGGTGTGGTGTTTCAACCATATTCCGCATGGAACGCGTTCTTTTTTCTGACTCGTGCATTCAGCGGGTGAGGTCGGCGACACTGTCCCGTTCAATCAGACTGCAGGGAACGGAGACGTTGCGGACCGGCAGTCCGGCAATCTGCCGGTTCAGCATGTTGACTGCTTCGGCGCTGATTCGCCCCATCTCCTGCCGGATCGTGGTCTGCGGCGGCGTCAGACAGCAGGAGATGTCGGCATCTTCGCTGGCGATGAGAGAGATATTATCCGGAATCCCCATACGGAAGTCGCGCAGTGCCTGTGCGGTGATGGCGCCGAGCGATTCTCCGGCTGCGATGATCGCGGTGCATTTTTCGTCGAGCAGTTCGCGCAGAATCCGATGCAGTTCGTTCCGCTGCTGGAGATTGCGGTGAAATCCGGAAACTCCCGGTGTGCTGGCGCAGAACTCCAGAAAGCTGCGGAACCGGGTTGATTGCACCAGGTTTTCCTCCGGCGGCTGGAAGCAGAGCGTCAGGAGTCCGATCCGGTGATGGCCGCGGCGAAAGAGATATTCCAGTGCGAGTTTCATTCCCTGTTCGTCGTCGGAACAGACCGAGTAGATATTCTCCCGCAGTGTCGGAGCAGTGTTGATTGAAACCAGCGGCAACTGATGGCGGTTGCACCAGCCCGCCGTCGCCCCGGCACGGTAGGCGAGAGTGATGACACCGCGGACGATCGTTTCGTCGAGCTGGACATCGTTATTTTCCTGCAGGATCATCGGACAGAACTTCTGCCGGGAGAGTTCGCCGAGCAGCGCCTGCAGTATCAGTCCGAGGTAGCCGTGAAAGTCGGCGGCTTCCGGAATCAGCACTGCGATGTTGCGCTGTTCTTCGGTGAAATATCCGGTTTCGCGGGCGAACTTCAGAATCCGGTTGCGCAGTTGCGGCGACACGTAGCCGGAACCGGTCAGCGCCCGTGACACGGTGGAGGCGGCGCATCCGGCGGCTTCGGCAAGTTGCCGCAGTGTGGTTTTTGAGTTCTTCCCCATTTAGGGATACTATACAGTGTTGTTCCATTTTTTGCAAGGTGTTTTCTTTTATTCCACATGGAAAGCGGGAGTTCCGGTTGTTTTTTGCATGAAATCTGGGTATACTATTTCAAAATCGTTTTAAAACGGGAGTTTTTACGATGAGTCAAACAGAATACCGTTGGCCGGATGCGGGAATTTTCGCTTCCGGGAAACCTTTCTTTGTCGGCTGCAACTACTGGGCAAGCCATGCCGGAACCCGGATGTGGCGCAATTGGGATGCCGCTTCGGTGGAGGCGGACCTGGCGGCGCTTTCCCAGGCGGGAGTGCAGGTGATCCGCGTCTTTCCGCTCTGGCCGGATTTTCAGCCGCTTACGGCGCATACCACCTGGGCGCAGACCTTCATTGAAATGCGCTTCGGCGAGGAGCCGCTGCCCGACACCCCCGCCGGACGGGCAGGGGTGGACGAGGTGATGATCGAGCGTTTTCGCTGTTTCGCCGAACTGGCGGAGCGGTATGGAATTTCGCTGATCGTCGGACTGGTGACCGGGTGGATGTCCGGCCGCATGCACGTGCCGCCTGCATTCGAGCGGATCAATGTGCTGACCGACGCGCAGGCGATTCGCTGGCAGGTGCGGTTTGTCCGCTATTTTGTGGAGACGCTGAAGGATTGCCGCGCAATCGCCGCCTGGGATCTCGGAAATGAGTGCAACTGCATGGGCATTGTCGCTTCGACGGATGAATTATGGAACTGGTGCAACGCGATTTCCTCGGCGATCCATCTGGCGGATCCGTTCCGGCCGGTGGTTTCCGGTATGCACGGTCTTCTCTGCGAGGATCAGCCGAACCGGCATATCCTGATCGAGGATCAGGCGGAGACGACCGATATCCTCTGCACGCATCCTTATCCCCTTTTCACGCCGCATTGCCGAATTGATCCGGTCAACACAATGCGCAATGCCTTCCATGCGGTGGCGGAGACCCGTTTGTACGGCGATGTCGGCAATGTTCCCTCCTTCGTCGAAGAGGCGGGTTCGCTCGGTCCCAGCCTGTCGAGCGAGCGGGTTGCGGCGGACTATCTGCGGAACATGCTCTGGAACTCCTACGCTCACGACTGCCGCGGTCTGCTCTGGTGGTGCGGTCACGACCAGACCGAACTGCCTCATACGCCGTACGACTGGGTCGGCATGGAACGCTGCCTCGGTCTGCTCCGCACCGACCGTTCGCCGAAGCCGGTGATGGAGGAGCTGGGCAAATTCGGCCGGATGGTATCCAAACTTCCGCTCCCGGCCTTCCGGCGGGATGCGGTCTGCATTCTCTCGCAGCAGCAGGATCAGTGGGGCGTCGGATATCTGAGCTTTCTGCTCGCCAAACAGGCGGGCTTCGACATTGAATTTCAGTATGGCGATCAGCCGCTCAAGCCGTCGAAATTCTATCTCTTGCCTTCGGTTACAGGAACCTGGGTCATTTCGCGGCATCGCTGGCTGGAACTGCTTCACGCCGTGGAGGAGGGGGCGGTGCTCTACGTTTCGAGCGACAACGGTTCGCTGGAGCCGTTCACCGGCCCGTTCGGCGTCGATATCGAATATGTCGCCAAAGCCGCGGCGCCCGGACGGATTGTTAATCCGGCGCGCGGTCTGGAGTTGTCGGTGCCGACGGAGTTTCTCGTCCGCTACCGCAACCGCTGCGGCGAGGTCCTTGCTGAAGACGGAGAGGGGAATCCGGCTCTAGTTTGCAACCGCTACGGCCGCGGCCTGCTGATCTGCTGCAATGTCCCGCTGGAAACCGCACTGGTCGAAATGCCGCGTGTTTTCGCCGACGGGAAGCCGGAGTATTACCGGGTCTATCAGCTTCTCGCCGAACTTGCCGGGGTGAAGCGCAACATCACCCGGCAGAACCCCGCGCTCACGCTGACCGAGCACGAGGTCGATGCCGATACCCTGCTGGTGGTTGCCGTCAACAACACGCCGGAAGAGCTGGCCGATACGTTCCATGCTGCCGGCTGGAAGCTGGTTGACGCTCCGACCGGCTTCGCTCCCGATGGGGAAGGGGTGCTTCGGCTGCCCCGGAACACCGGCACGGTGCTCCGTTATCAGCGAATCTGAGGCGTGTGCGCCGCCCGAAAATCACTCCGGGCAGCCGTCGGGATATTCCCCATGGCGGCGACATCGAATCCGAGTTTCGCCGCCTGCTCTCTGTATTGCCGGAAGGTCTCCGGAGGCAGCGTCGATTCGCGCGCCAGAATCCAGAGATAATCGCAGGTGGAGCTGGTTACCATTGCGCTGGAGTAGTCCGGCGCGATGGCGATGATCCGGTACCGGCCGTAGAAGGGGCCGAAAAAGGAAACCTCCAGCTCGCCGACGGTTGAATCACCCCGGAAGCGGACGCGGCCGCGGGCGGTGCGGTGTTCTCCATCGCGCCAGCCGGAGTTGAGCACGTCGATTCCTCAATCCTTGCGTGCGGTGTAAATCGCGGTGACCTTGGTCATGTCGCGTTCGAAGGAGTGGGGCCGCAGGGCGATCTCGTACCAGGTGCCGAGATAGCGTTCCGCGTCGAAGGGACGCACTGCGGGGATGGAGGCGGTCGACTCGGCGCATGCGTTCGAATCGTTCGATTTGTCTGATATTCATGACGACGAACTACGAGAAAAAACGAAGATACAACTTCAAGATCCAACGAAAACAGTCTCAATTAGCTACCGCGAGTTACAAATCGAAAAGGCTCTACTGGCGACTGAAAAGACTAACTTGGCTATTTGGGGAGAGGAATACTGCCGGGAAGAACAGGAAATTCAAAAAAGGGTTGATTGCGTACTGGAGAAGCTGAAAAAAAAGATTAGAGAAAGCTAAAGCGGAAATTAAGGCACGAACCAACAGCAAGCCTGTTTGCCGTATCTGCGGAAC
>CAZPWP010000109.1:0-7249 GCA_964590295.1 uncultured Victivallis sp. | reverse complement strand
CGTTTTTCTCAAAATACGTTCATTTCTGTCAAGAACCGTCGAAGAACCTTTTTTTTGCATCTTGAACTCCTTATTCGGTGATTTGGTTTTTTGCTTAAATTCCCAAAAATACTCGACAAGGGAGTTCTTTTCTACTCCGACTAGCTCTTGTCACCTATACATGGTATCTTTCCGGATTTTTTTGAAAAAAGCGATGAGGGAGAATATGACGATGTGGCAAAAAAAACGTAATTTTTCCGTTTCGAGATTTGCAATACCCCGATAAGGGGATACTTTTTATGCGTTGTTGAAAATTTACGCGTTTCGCCGGTCGAAGCGTGGAATTTCCGCGGAACCGGAGGAATCCGCACGCCATCCGGCGGCACGGCTCCGGCAGAGGGTAACAGGAACGTTTGAACGGATACGAAAGGTTGAATTACAATGCGGATTGACGTTCTGGACTACTACGCCAAAGATGACTGGCAGATCATCAAGCAGGAGGCCAACCGGCATCCTACGCCTTTCCTGGTGGTCAACCTCGATATCGTGCGCCGGAAATACGAGGAGCTGCTTCAGCACTTCCCGTTCGCAAAAATCTATTATGCGGTCAAGGCGAACCCCGCGGCCGAGGTGCTTGAACTGCTCCGCGACCTAGGAGCCTGTTTCGACATCGCTTCGCGTTACGAGCTGGACCGGGTGCTTTCGCTCGGCATTGCACCGGAGCGGATCAGTTTCGGCAACACGATCAAGAAGGCGGCGGACATCCGCTATTTTTACGAGAAGGGGGTCCGTCTTTTCGCCACCGACAGTGAAGGAGATCTGCGGAACATCGCCAAGGAGGCACCCGGAGCGCGGGTATTCTGCCGGATTCTGACCGAGGGGAGTGAGACGGCGGACTGGCCGCTTTCGCGCAAGTTCGGCTGCCATCCGGATATGGCGATTGATCTGGTGCTGTTGACCCGGGAGCTCAACCTCGAACCCTGTGGAATCAGTTTCCACGTCGGTTCGCAACAGCGTGACATCGGGGCTTGGGACTCCGCCATCGCCAAGGTGCGGTACATCTTCGACTACCTGGCCGACGAAGGGGTCAAACTGAGCTTGATCAACATGGGCGGCGGCTTCCCGGCCAATTATATCTCCAAGACCAACGAGATGACGGTCTACTCCGAGGAGATCACCCGATATCTGGAAGAGGACTTCGGCGACGACTTCCCGGAGATCATTCTGGAGCCCGGCCGTTCTCTCGTCGGCGAGTGCGGCGTGCTGGTCAGTGAAGTGGTTCTCATCAGCCAGAAGTCGAGCATGGGAGTCGACAAGTGGCTCTACATCGATACCGGCAAGTTCAACGGGCTGATCGAGACCTGGGGCGAAAGCATCAAGTATCCGCTCTACTGCGAGGCGCGCGGCGAACCCTCCGAGGATTTCATCATCGCCGGGCCGACCTGCGACAGCCAGGATATCATGTACGAATATTTCCGCAATCCGCTGCCGGCCTATATCAAGCCGGGGGATCGCATCTACTGGCTGAGCTGTGGCGCGTACACTTCGAGCTACTGTTCGGTGGAGTTCAACGGTTTCCCGCCGCTGCCGGTCTACTTCGTTAAAAAGCCGGTTCCCGCAGCGAAGGCCTGAAATCCGTGCCGGACGGTGTAGGGAAGGAGACGGAGAAGGGAATGGCGGATTTCGATTTTTCCGCGATCGTTCCCGGACTGCTGCACTGGTACGACCGGAATGCGCGGATCCTGCCGTGGCGTGAGGACTCTTCGCCCTACCGGGTGTGGATTTCGGAGATCATGCTTCAGCAGACCCGGGTCGAGGCGGTGAAGCCCTTTTTCGAACGGTTTCTCGCCGCGTTGCCCGACCTCCCATCGCTCGCCGCCGCGCCGGAGGAGCAGCTGCTCAAGCTCTGGGAAGGGCTCGGCTACTACAGCCGGGTCCGCAACCTCGCCCGGTGCGCCCGGATCATTCTGGCGGAACATGGGGGGCGTTTCCCCTCCTCGGCGGAGGAGCTGCGCCGCCTGCCCGGCATCGGGGATTACACGGCAGGGGCGATCGCCTCGATCTCATTCGGAGTGCCGGAACCCGCGGTGGACGGCAATGTGCTCCGCGTCGTTGCCCGGCTCACCGGATACACCGGAGAGGTCACGCAGCCGCGTTACCAGAAAACGGTTGCGGAGGAGCTCCGTGCCGTCTATCCTGCCGGGCGCTGCGGCGATTTCACCCAGAGCCTGATGGAGCTGGGGGCGGTGGTCTGCCTGCCGAACGGCGCGCCGAAGTGTTCCCGCTGCCCATTGGCGGAGCTGTGCGAGGGGCGGCGGGACGGGACGGCGGCGGAGATCCCGATGCGGGCGCCGAAGAAGCCGCGCCGGGTCGAACAGCGCTGTGTGTTTCTGCTGCGCTGCGGGGAGCGTGTCGCGCTTCGGAAGCGGCCGCCGGAGGGACTGCTCGCCGGGTTGTGGGAGTTCCCGGCGCTGGTGGGGGCGTTTGAGGCGTCCCGCCTGGCGGAGCTGGGGATTCCGCCGGAGACGCCGGTGCGGCGGATCCTTTCCGCCCGGCATGTTTTCACCCATCTGGAGTGGGAGATGCAGGGATATCTTGTCGAGCTGGAGCAGCCGGCCGCCGGATTCGAGTGGGTGGCACGGGAGGAGCTGGAGACGCGCGTTTCACTGCCTTCCGCCTTCCGGGCGTTCCGCCGCTTTCTGCTCACCGGGAAATAAAATTCCTGCGTCCCTCCATCCGTCATTTTCCCGTCACATTTCCGCCGGATTCCCGTCACTTCCCACGGGAAGAGTTATCCACAGGGCGCGCTTCGACGAGAATGGGGCATCCAACTCGTCGGAGTCGGAGCGCGCCCTGTGTGGGTAACTCGCATTTCCTCTAGTTGTCCGGCTTGCCCCCTCTTACCCCGTGAGTAACTTGTGTTCCCTCCTCGCGAGTTTCGGATTACACCTCTTCCCGCCGCAGTCAGCGGGAGAGTTCGGGGCCGACCGTAGCACCCGGGGGAAGTTGGCGGAGACGGTCGAACCAGGGGTTGTCACTCCCCCAGAGGAACTGACTCAGTTCGATGGCGCGGCAACAGCGGAAGCCTTCGGAAAGAACTTCGGCAAAGAAGTGCTGCCGCCCGGTTTCGACGTCGGGGAGTTCCGTCTCCCCCGCGATACGGCGGAGCAGCCAGGGGTCGCGGAGCCAGCCGCGGGCCGCCATCACGCCGGAAGCGCCGGTGACGGCGGCGAGAGTGCGGGCCTCCTCCGCACTCCGGATGTCACCGTTGACGATGCAGGGAACGGTGCCGAGGTCAGCGATGGCGGCAACGAGCCGCGTTTCCCTTCCTTCGGTCGGGGCGTACCCTTCGGAGACGGTGCGGAAGTGGAGAAAGATCCGGTCGAGCGCCCCGGTACGTGCCAGTGCGGGCAGGAGATGGCGTGCCTCCTCCGGCGAACTCCAGCCGGTGCGGAGCTTGACGCTCAGCGGGAGGTCGGGCAGAAAGGTCTTCACCCGTTCGACCATCCAGAGGAGGGCGTCGGGATGGCGGAGTGCGCCCCCGCCGGCGCCGCCGCTGGTCACCTGACGGCTCGGACAGCCGAAGTTGAGGTTGATTCCCGCCGCGCCAAGGTCGCGGAACCGCGCCGCCGCTTCGCCGATCACGTCAGGATCAACTCCCATCAACTGGACGGTGACCGGAACACCTCCGGCGGCGAAGGGGTCGAGGAATGTCTTCAGGTGTTTCCATCGCGGACAGGCGGTCGTCAGCCGGAGGAAGGGGGTCATCCACCGCTCGACCAGCCCGAGGCGGTTGGCGGCATGGATGAAGGGGGCGGACATCACCCCCTCCATCGGGCCGGGCCAGATCTCCATCGGCTTCAGCACTCGACTTTGCCGACCAGATCGGAGACCTTCGCGATGCCGTGGCGGTCGAGGTAGGCGTTGATGCCGTCGATCACCTTGAGCGGGGCGAAGGGGTCGACGAAGTTGGCGGTGCCG
Source organism: uncultured Victivallis sp. (assembly GCA_964590295.1). Lineage (GTDB taxonomy): Bacteria > Verrucomicrobiota > Lentisphaeria > Victivallales > Victivallaceae > Victivallis. The sequence goes on along the minus strand of CAZPWP010000109.1, from coordinate 3,289 downwards.
ACCGCGACCGCGCTCGCTCCGGCGAGCAGGAACTCCACCGCGTCCTCGCCGGTCATGATGCCGCCCATGCCGATGACCGGAATCTTCACCGCGCGGGCTGCCTCGTATACCATGCGCACTGCGATCGGCTTGAGCGCGGGGCCGGAGAAACCGCCGGTGCGGTTGGCGATCTTCGGCCTGCGTGTCTCGATGTCGATCGCCAGCGCGGTGATCGTGTTGATGAGGGAGATCGCATCGCTTCCGGCGGCTTCGACCGCGCGGGCGAACTCGCCGATGTTGGAGACGTTCGGACTGAGCTTGGTGATCAGCGGCAGGGTGGTCGCCGCCCGGACCGTTTTGACCACCTCCGCAGCCAGCACCGGATCGGTGCCGAAGGCGACGCCGCCGGCTTTGACGTTGGGACAGGAGATGTTGATTTCCAGCGCGGTGATCCCCTCCTTTTCCGCTTCGAGGCGGGCGGCGACTTCACCGTATTCGGCGATCGAGGTGCCCCAGATGTTGACGATCACCGTCGCGCTGGCCCGGCGGAGGAAGGGCATGTAGTGCTCCTTGTGGAGGAACGCGTCTACCCCCGGACCCTGCAGGCCGATGGCGTTGAGCATGCCGCCGGTGACTTCGGCGACGCGCGGGGTCGGGTTACCATGCGACGGGGTCATGCGGATTCCCTTGACCACCACCGCTCCGAGGCGGGAGATGTCGTAGTAGTTGTGATATTCGAAGCCGTAGCCGAAAGTGCCGGAGGCGGTCATCACCGGGTTTTTCAGCGTGAACTTTCCGAGACTGCAGGTGAGATCGGCCATTTTTACTGCTCCACGTAAACGTCTTTGAGTTTGAACACCGGCCCGTCGGTGCAGGCGCGGGCGTACTGCCACCCTTCCGGAGTGTCCGCCTTGACCTTGACCACGCAGGCGAAGCAGGCGCCGACGCCGCAGCACATCAGGTGGTCGATCGAGAGCTCGCCGTCCTGCCGCCGGGCGCGCAGGATCTTCGCCAGCGCCATCAGCATCGGATGCGGTCCGCAGCCGTAGAAGAAGAAGCGCCGTTCCGGCTGTTCGTCGAGCAGCTCTTCGACCAGTTTCGTGACGAATCCCTTCTCGCCTTCGGAGCCGTCGTTGGTGGCGACCCGCACCTCGTACCCGGCGGCACGGTAGGCGTCGGTGAGGAGGACATCCGCCCGGCTTCGCGCACCGAGCAGGAAGAAGCCGCGCTGTTTCATCTGGCGGGTCAGAAGGTAGGTGGCCGCTGCACCGTATCCGCCTGCGACCAGAACCGGCGTCAGCGGTTCCGGCACGTCGGAAAATCCGGTGCCGAGCGGACCCAGCAGGTCGCAGAGCGCGCCGGGCGGAAGCTGCGAGAGTTCGCGGGTTCCGGCGCCGACGACCTTGTAGACGACGCTGAGCGCGCCGTCGGGTTCGGTCTTGTGGATGCTGAAGGGGCGGCGCAGAATGTGGTCGCCGCGCCAGTCGATCCGGACGTGGACGAATTGGCCCGCCCGCGCCTTCCGGCAGATTTCCGGGGTGTAAAAGCGGACGAGAAAGTAGTCGTCCTGCAGCCGTTCGTTGCTGATGATCTGGCCGTTCTGCATGGTTTCAATCCTGAAGATAGGGGTTGAAGGCTCGTTCGCGGCCGATGGTGGTGGCCGGACCGTGGCCGGGATAAACGTTCAGGTCGTCCGGCAACGTCAGAAGACGGCTGCGGATCGACTCCATCAAAGAGTTGTAGTCGCCACCGGGCAGGTCGGTGCGTCCGATGGAACCGGCGAAGAGCGTGTCTCCGACGAAGAGGGCGTTTCCTTCCGGGAAAAGCAGGCCGCTGCCGCCCGGGGTGTGTCCCGGCAGCGGGAGTACGGTGAAGTCGTCGTTCGGCACGAACTCCTTTGCCGGGGGGATATTTTTCGCGGCGGGCAGCCACGGCGGAAGGGCGTTCTCCGGACTGGCGTAAAAGGCGTGGTCTGCCTGCGCGAGCCGGACGTAGTCGAGCCTCAGCGCTTTCGCGACTTCCCCTGCGGCGGAGACATGGTCCACGTGAGCGTGGGTGAGCAGGATCTCCGCCCGGTCAAAAGCGAAGGTGCGGGCGATGTTGATGATCTCGGCCGCGTCGCCGCCCGGATCAATCACGTAGAGCAGACGTTTTTCCGGCAGATGGACGAGACAGCAGTTGGTTTCGAAGAGTCCGACCGGAAGAGTTTTGATGTTCATGGCTGTTTCTCCGTGGCGGCGGCGCGGTTTCGCAGGATGATTCGGCCAGCCGAAAGTTTGCTCAGTTCACGCTGGAGTTTGACCAGCTTGCCGTAATCGTCGGGGGCGGTCAGCTCCACCGGGAGGGTGAGGCCGCAGTCGATCCGCAGCGTGCCGCGGGCGGGCTCGAAGTACTGGTAGAAGGCGGCGGAGCCGAAGCGGCCCAGTTCAAACCGTTCCGGTCGGTCATGGATCACCTCGCAGCCGGGCGGCAGTTCGATCTGGTATTCGATCGAAAGCCGGGCGGGAGTGTTCCGCCACGCCGGGGTGCGGCGTTCAGATTCGGCGGTGCTGACCAGTGCGGCGAACTTGTCGTAGCCGGGCAGCCGGAACTGCAGATAGGGCCCGGAGATCGAGGCGAAATCCGGCACGGTCACCCGGCAGGAGAAAAGTCCTGGGTAAGTGTTGAAGTCGATCTGCGGCTTGCCGACGATCTTCGCAGACTGCGAGAAGCCGGCGGCGAAACTTTGTAGATACTGCGCCAGCGCTTCAGGCGTCATCTCGCGGAACCGGCGGGATTCATTTTCGAATTTGACGCCGAAACTTCTGACCGAGGCGAGGATCTCCGCCGAACCGTCGGGACGGATGCGGATGTTGTATTCCAGTTTCTCCGAGGTGACGGTCTTGCGGCGGGGCCGGATCGGGATCAGCCTCCCGGTGGCGAGTTCCAGCCCGATCCGCTCCTCGGCTGCCGTCGTGCCGATCCGGGCGTACTGGCTGGTGTCGTTGAGGTAGCTCTCCAGCGCGGGCAGGTAGACCAGCAGTGTGCCGAAATTGTCGACGGGATAGCGTTCGAGCATCCGGACCGTCTGCGGCGCGTAACCGGTTCCGGAGGCGGCGACGAAACGGGATTCGATTCCCGCCTCTATGAGCAGTGCGGCCAGCAGGATGGCGCGGTCGGCGGAGTTGCCGTACCCGGCCGCCAGCGTCACGTCGGGGTTGGAGAAGCTGCTCCAGGGCAGTTTGTTCAATCCCGGACCGGCCTGCCGGATGTACCGCGCAACGTAGTCGCGGATGCGCAGAACCGTCCCTTCGAAGTCGCGAAGCACCGA
>CAZPWP010000108.1:0-7314 GCA_964590295.1 uncultured Victivallis sp. | reverse complement strand
ATCGGCAACGTCTTCATCGACGTTGGAAATTACAAATGTGTTTCACAAAATTTGGAACAATAACTACGTTTGTCTGGAAGGATTGAAAATGGCATGGCAGGCCAGATTCATCAGAAATTTTCCGGGAAGTCTGCCGGCATGAAAGCCGTTTGCGATGGGAAAGACGAACCGGCGATTTCATAATACGGCCTTGCATTCTGCAGTTTCCGGGGTATATTATTTTTTTTGTTATTTCCGGTGAAAGGTGGTGTTTGAACAGCCGCTGTGGGATAATAAAGAAAAGTTTGTGCAGCTGGATCGGCTGCCGAGTTATGGAGTCTATTTATGGAGAAAGATACTCGAACGTCCTCCGCAGACAAGCGGTCGATCAAACATTATCTGCGCATTTACTGCTCCGGATTCATCATGGGCGCCGCCGATGTCGTCCCCGGCGTCTCCGGCGGTACCATGGCGTTCATCCTCGGCATCTATCAGGAGCTCATCGAGTCCATCCGCGCCTTTACCACGCCCGCCGCCATCAAAATGGCCGTCACATTCCGCATCGCGCAGGCGTTCCGGTCTCTCCCCTGGCCCTTTCTCCTCTCGCTCTGTCTCGGCATCGGCAGTGCTGTCCTTCTGCTCTCCTCCCACATCAAATGGCTCCTCGAAAACCGTCCCGCCCAGATCTGGGCGTTCTTTTTCGGACTGGTGGTCGCTTCGATCTTCGCGGTGTTCCGCCGGGTCTCCCGATGGACCGGCGGCTGCGTCATCGCCGCACTCGTCGGCGCCGTCGGCGCCTGGATCATCGTCGGTCTCCCGCTGCTGCAGGATCCCCCCGACGGCCTCTGGTACATCGCCGTCTGCGGCGCGATCGCCATCTGCGCCATGATTCTGCCAGGAATCTCCGGCTCGTTCATCCTCGTGCTGATGGGCAAATACGAACATGTCCTCGGCGCGGTTCACAATCTCAAAAGCGGTACCGATCTCGTGCCGAACCTGCTGACGCTCGGCGTATTCCTCTGCGGCATCGTGATCGGCATCTCCTCCTTCGTCCGGCTGCTGAGCTGGCTCTTCCGCAAATACCATGATCTCACCGTCGCACTGCTGATCGGATTCATGGGCGGCTCGCTCCGCAAGGTGTGGCCGTGGAAGGGGCCGGACGAACTCCGCAACGTCCTGCCGGAGAGCTTCGACTCCGGCGTCATGACCGCAATCGGCCTGGCGGTGTTCGGCTTCGCTCTGGTGATCGTGCTCGAAACCATCGCCGGAGAACTGGAAAAGAAACGCGCCGGAGAAGAGAAATAATTTCATGCACCCCATCCTTCTGCAAATCGGCGGATTCTCTCTCCGCAGCTATGGCTTGATGGCGGCGATCGGATTTCTCGCCGCCGCCTGGCTGCTCGGAAAGAACCGGAGTTATGCGAAGATGTCCGCCGACCAGGCCTCCGCGTCGCTCTTCATCGCGATGATCGCCGGACTCGTCGGCGCGAGAATCTTCTATGTCGTCCAGTTTTTCGACCAGTATCGGAACCATCTCTGGCGGATCATCCGGATCGATCAGGGCGGACTGGTGTTCTACGGCGGTTTTCTGCTGGCAATCGCGTCGCTCTGGGTTTTCGCCTGCCGCCGGAAACTCGACATCGTGCGCATTCTCGACGCGTACACGCCGGCGATCGCTCTGGCGCACGTCTGCGGTCGGATCGGCTGTTTTCTCAACGGCTGCTGTTACGGCAGGCCGACCGGACTTTTCCTGGGAGTCCGCTATCCGGCGGGCAGCGAAGCGTCGCTCCGCTGTCCCGATGTGGCGCTGCATCCGGTGCAGCTGTACGAGGCGGGCGGGCAGTTTCTGCTCATGTTTCTCTACCTCTATCTGTTGCGCCGGGCGCCGCGCGGCGTGGCGATGTCCTGCTATCTGATTTTTTACGGTACGTTCCGCTTTCTCAACGAACTGCTGCGGGGGGACAACCCCAGAGTGTTCGAACTTTTTACCCCCGCCCAGCTGATCGGGCTTGCCATTATTCCGGCCGGCGTGCTCCTGCTGGTGTATTTTCTGCGCCATGGCAAACAAACGGCTTGAATTTTGTATCGCGCAGGAGGAGGCCGGAACCCGGCTCGACCGCTGCCTTTCGCGGCTGATCCCGGATTCGTCCCGCTCGTATCTGCAGAAACTGATCCGTGACGGCATGGTGCGGGCGGACGGCGTGCCGGTCGATGTCCCCCGCTATCCGGTCCGGGCGGGAATGCGGATTGAGGTGACGCTGCCGGAAGAGTCCGCTGCGGAACCGTCGCCGGAACCATTCGATTTTCCGATTCTCTACGAGGATGAGGCGATGCTGGTGATCGACAAACCCGCCGGCGTGGTGGTTCATCCCGCCGCCGGGAATCCCGACGGAACGGTGGTCAACGCGCTGCTCGGCCGCTATCCGCAGCTGGCGGAGGAGCTCGCCTGCGGCAACTCGCGCCCCGGCATCGTCCACCGGCTGGACAAGGACACCTCCGGCTGTCTGGTGGTGGCCAGAACCGCGTCGGCGCAATTCAAACTTTCCGGCTCGTTCGCCGGGCGGGAGACGGCGAAGACCTACCTCGCCCTGGTGCGCGGGGTGCCGAAGCGGCCGTCGGGGAAACTTTCGAACCTGATCGGCCGCCACCCGGTCAACCGGAAGAAGATGGCGGTGGTCGAGCGTTGCGGAAAAATTGCGATTACCCGTTACCGGACGGTGCGTACCGGTACGATTGACGGCGTTTCTGCTGCGCTGCTGGAGGTGCGGATTCTGACCGGGCGCACTCATCAGATCCGGGTCCATCTCGCGTCGACCGGCTATCCGGTGCTCGGGGATGCTCTGTATGGCGGCGCCGGGGTGGCGATCGAGGGGCTCTCCCGCCAGATGCTGCATGCGTGGAGACTGCGGGTGCCGCATCCGGTTTCCGGGGAGACGATGGAGTTCACGGCGCCGCTGCCGGGGGATTTCCGGGGGCTGCTGGAGCGGATGGTATCCGGGGCGGCAGGCATTCCTGCCGTCTGAGCGACGGACGGAATGCGTCGAAACCGTGAAAAAATGTGCGGGATATTCGAAAAAAAATTTGGAATAATCGCAACGCTATGTATATTACTTTTTAAATTATAACTGAATTTTCAATTTTGCAGGTAATCATATGGCAGTGACTCCTCTGAAAACCAAATTCGGGAAGCTGGTAAAGGATTATTTGCGCAACGCCGATATCCGGCAGAAGGATCTTGCAGCACGGCTTGAGATTTCCGCTGCCGCGGTTTCGCAGATGATTCACGGCAAGATCGTGCCGAATCAGAAACAGCTCGACACGATTTGCGAAATGCTTTCTCTTGATCGGACGCAGGTATTTGAACTGAATTCGATGCTTTCGCGTATCCGAACCGGCGCGGAAACAATGCTTTCCCCGTTCAATCAACTGGTGTTTGCCCTGCGCTGCCAGCGCGGGCTTTCGCTGCGTCAGCTCGCCAACCTCTCCGGCGTGCCGTCGTCGCATCTCAAGGTGTTCGAAACCTGTTTCGAGGCGGTTCCGACACTGGATGAAGCGGAGAAAATTGCGCCGATTCTCGGCTGTACCGCGGCGGCGCTGCTTCAGAGCGCAGGCGTCGGCGGTCTGGTCGGCAGCGCGACCGAGGCGGTCGGGAACGCTTTCGGCGAAGTTGCCGAAAGCGCCGCGGCCTCCTGTCGGACCGAACAGGCGGTCCCGCTGCTCAATCTGGTCGAACTTGATGAGTATGACGGGACGGGTCCCCTGGCCGCATTCGCCCGTCGGCGGGCAACCCGGTCGATCAACATGTCCGGGATCGCCGCGGAGGAGCCGGTCGCGATCCAGGCGGTCGGTTGCGATCTCGCACTCGGGCTGCCCGGCTCGCTGCTGGTGCTGGTTGCCGACCGCCGTCCGGAGGGATTCCGGGAGATGAACCTCTGCCGGGATCTCTCCGGCAAATACCTGATTCAGGAGGTTCGCCGCGGCCGCCGCCGTTCGTTCCGGCTGGCCGGGAGCCGCCGGGTCTTCGATGAGGTGGCGTGGGAGCTCCCGGTGCTGGAGATCGCGATCCGTCCGGTGAAAGCGGGGAGCAAATGAAGGGCAGTCTCGGGTGTTGCTGCGGCCTGGTGGCCGGCTGTCTCACGGCGATTCTGCTGGTGGCGGCGATTGGTTTCGGCTTGTATGTTTATTTCAATCCGGACGCGCGGAAAGAGGGGCTGAGCGCGGCCGAGAGCGCCTGGACCCAGGTCAAAACCGGCGTGGACGATACGTTTGACCGGGCGAAGCTGCAGGGGGAGGGGGCGAAGGAGGCTCCGGGCGGGGCGGCCCCTGCTCCGCCGCCGGAGCCGGAGGTGCCCCGTCCGGTGGTTCAACCAAGATGAAGTGTTTGATGATATGAATGTCTGGATCTATGTTGTCATCCTTGCCGTGGTGCAGGGAATCGCTGAGTTTCTTCCCGTCAGTTCCTCGGGGCATCTGGCGGTGCTGGGGGCGTTGTTCGGGCTTCGCGAGGACCGGAGCCTCGCACTCGGAATCGTGCTGCATGCCGGGTCGCTGCTGGCGATTCTCGTGTTTTATTTCAAAACGCTGCTCGGATTTTTCCGGCGGGAGCAGTTCCACCTGCTTCTGATGGTGATCGCCGGGACGATTCCGGCGGGGCTGGCGGGCGTTGCGCTGAAACTTTCCGGGCTGGATGAGAAACTTTTCGGCGAACCGGTGTCGATCGGACTGGCGTTTCTGATCACCGCGACACTGCTGCGGCTGTCGGAGAAGCCGAAACTGATCGTCCGCCCGGAGGCGGAGCGGGAGCTGCCGCCGACCGCGCTGGAGGCGATTTCGCTGCGCCAGGCGCTGGCGATCGGGGTGAGTCAGATGTTCGCGATTCTGCCGGGGCTCTCCCGTTCCGGTACGACCATCACGGCGGGAATCCTCACCGGCGTGGAGCGGAGCGCCGCCGGAACCTTCTCGTTTCTGCTGGCGATCCCGGCGATTGGCGGCGCGGCGTTCCTCGAGCTGGTCAGCCTGTGCCGCGAAGGAATTCCGGTGGAGGAGGGGGGCGTGACGCTGCCGATGATGGCAGGGGGGCTGCTGATCTCCGCGCTGGTGAGTTTCTTTGCACTGGCCTGGCTGACCCGGCTGATCCGGCGCGGTCGGCTTTCGGTGTTTTCGTGGTATTTGTATGCGATCGGCATCGCCGTGATTTTCTGGCAGGTTGCCGTTATGGCAAGGAGATAGCAGCATCATGTACAAACTTTTCTTTCTGGGGGCCGGAAAGATGGCGACCGCGATCGCGGGCGGCATCGTCAAGGCGAACGTGTTTCAAAAATCGGAACTGGCTGCCTTTGACGTCTCGGCGAAAGCGGCGCAGGAATTTGAAGAGAAAACCGGCGTCCGCTGTTACTGCGGCGGCGCTCTGAACGAGGTGATTGCACAGGCGGATGCGGTGCTGCTGGCGGTGAAGCCGCAGGTGCTGGCCGCGGCGCTGGAGCCGCTGGCGGGAGCCCTCGCCGGGAAGCCGGTCATTTCGATTGTGGCGGGTGTGCCGATTGCGCGACTGACCGGATTGACCGGTTCGGAGCGGATCGTGCGGGTCATGCCGAATACCCCCGCGCTGGTGGGCGAAGGGGCGGCCGGCTACTCCCTTGCCCCCGGGGCGCAGGCCGCCGACGGCGAACTGGCGAAGCGGATTCTCTCTGCGGTCGGCGTCGCCATGCTGGTCGACGAGAAGTATCTGACGGCGGTGACGGCGCTCTCCGGCAGCGGTCCGGCGTATGTGTTTGAATTCATCCGGGCGCTCTCCGACGGCGGAGTTGCCGAGGGGCTGCCGCGCGATGTGGCGACACAGCTGGCGATCCAGACGGTGCTCGGGGCTGCGGCGATGGCGAAGGAGACCGGGATCCATCCGGCGATTCTGAAAGATCAGGTGACCAGTCCCGGCGGAACGACCGTTCGTGCGCTGGAAGTGTTGGAGGAGCGGGCGTTTGCCGGAACCGTGATTGCCGCAGTGCGGGCCTGTGCGAGACGCTCCGAGGAGCTTGGGAGAAATTAGGTCCGCGGAACCCCCGCGGCGGGAGGTTGGATATGAGTTCGCAGGAAGGCGCGGTCGGCGTGTTGTCGGTGGTGATGCCCGCCTATAATGAAGAGGCGACGATCTGTGAGATCGTCGATCGGGTTCTGGCCCGCCCTGAGGTGGGAGAGTTGGTGATCGTCAACGATGCATCGAAGGACGGCACTTGGGAAAAGTTGCAGAAATTCCGGGAGAATCCGCAGGTGCGTCTGCTCAACCAGGAGGTCAATCAGGGGAAGGGGGCGGCGTTGATCCTGGGATTTCATGAGGCGCAAAAGCCGTTTGTGATGGTGCAGGACGCCGACTTCGAATACTCTCCGGAGGACTATCCGACCGTGCTGGCTCCTCTGGTGGAGGGGAAGGCGGATGTGGTTTACGGATCCCGCTTCATGGGGACGCCGGGGCAGGTGCGTTTCTTCCGCCATGAGATGGGTAACAAGGTGCTGACCTTTTTCTCCAACTTCTTTTCCGACATCCACCTGTCGGATATGGAGACCTGTTACAAGGCGTTTCGCCGGGAGGTAATCCAGAATCTGGTTCTGGAGTCGTGCCGCTTCGGCATCGAGGTGGAACTGACCGCGAAGCTGGCCCGTTCGCGGCGGCTGCGGATCTGGGAGGTGCCGATCTCCTACAATCCGCGTCGCTACGACGAGGGTAAGAAGATCGGCTGGCGCGACGGCGTGGCGGCGTTCTGTCACATTGTTCACTACAATGTTTTCACCACCGATGCGAAGTGCTTCGTACGGCCGTGGGACGAGGTGCTCGGCGCAAAATAATCTACAGGACTCCCGCCGGCGCGGCCGGCGGGTTGTCCGGGGGGGAGGGGCGGAATCAGCGCTTCCGGCAGCGGTCCGTGGACGGTGCGGAATTTCCCCTCCTCCCGGATGGCGGGGATGCCGTTGTCGGGCGGCAGTTCCGCGATGCCGGCGAGTACTCCGGCCGGGCCGGAGTACCTTGCCGAAGAGCAGGTTCCGCCTTTCCTCCTCCAGAAAGGTCGCGGTCGCGGCGGTGCTCTCCGGCCGCCGCCATTTTTCCGCCCGATCCTCCGGCGACAGGTGAACGGCGAAACACTCATTTGTCTCCGGAAAGAGCATCGCGCCGTAGGAGGCGGCGAAAAACGGCATCAGGATGCCGTCGATGAGCATCGCATCGTGCGGGGTGGAGGTGATCCGCGGCTCTTCCGGCGGCGGGACCGGATTTTTCCCGCGCGTGTTTCGCGGTCAGAGAGTCGCCGCGCAGCCGTCGCGGATCCGGATCGCCCGGCAGGCTTTCGC
>CAZPWP010000107.1:0-7329 GCA_964590295.1 uncultured Victivallis sp. | reverse complement strand
CAATAATAGGGCGCAGAGCGACCGGTTATGCCGGATTGGGACTTGACTGCACAGGGGTTCCGGATATTCTCTTCCCATTTTTTACACAAAATGAAGAAGAACCAAATTTGGGACATTATCAATCAGTTTGCCGGGGAGGTGCGCAGCCGGATGATCTGGTCGATCAGCTGTTCGCGGACATGCCCCAGCAGTTCGATGTGAAGCAGAAGCGTGTTCCGGATCGAATGCTGGATTCCGGCGAGCCGGGTGAGTTCCCCGGTCAGATCGTTGAGGTCGGTGAGCGAACGTTTGCCGAGGCTGAGTTTGAGCGCGCGGTCACGGTTCTCATCGGTGTCGACGAAGTCGGCAACCCGGGCGAGCAACTTGGCGTAGGCGCAGCTGGCGCCGAGTCCGGGCAGTTCCAGGTCGGCGCGCAGCTGGGCGGCGGCCAGCATGTTCCACTCGGCGGAGAGGTGGTCGAGCTGATCGACCGTTTCGCTGCCGGGGCGGCGGACGGGTTCCTCGTCGTCGAAATCTTCGTCCTCCTCGGGGGTGCCGCGCCAGGTTCGCAGCGAATCGAGGTTGGTCGCGGTTGGAACCAGGTCGGGGCGGGAGAGCAGCGAACTGAAGATCATCTCCTCCTCGCCAGGCAGGTCGAGACAGGGGGGCAGCTCCCGGTAGTAGCAGCTGATTCGTCGCTCATCGCGTCGGATCTCATGCTCCCATTGGAATTCGTTCCAGTTGTCCTGTGGCCGGCCGGTTTCCGCCATGGTTCGGTTGCCTCAATGTTTTTCCGCAAGGGTGCGGATTGCCTCTTCGCTGGGGATTTCGCCCCAGAGGCCTTCCAGATTGTAACGGTCGCGCGTCTCTGGCAGCATGAGGTGTACGACGACACTGCCGAAATCGATCAGGATCCAGCCGCTGGCAGTCTCTCCGTTTTCCGAGAGAGGGCGGAGCTTGAAACGGTCGCGCAGCTGCCGTTCGATAAAAGCGGCAAGCGCACGCAGCTGCGGCTCGGAGTTCGCGGTGGCAATCACAAACCAGTCGGCGACCGACGATTGCGTTCCGACGTGGATCTTCAAAACATCTTCCGCCAGTTTTTCCTCCGCCAGTTTTCCGCAGAGTGCGGCGAGTTCGGCGGGAGTCGGTTTTTTCACATCCGTCATAATTTTTTTTCTCCTTCATACAGACGATGGCGCCGGATATACTCCTCGACCACTTCCGGCACCTCGTTATTAATATGGTTCGTTTTTTCCGCTTTTGCCATTGTATTTCTGATATTCGTTGAAGATATTTCAAAAAAAGCGCCGGGAATGACACTTCCGGCGAGTTTCCGAGCGGTTTCCGGCGGCCAGAACCGGGCGAGTTCGGCTGCGGTCGGTTCGGCACCCGGCCTCGGATAGGAGAGAATCTCATAGTGTTCGGCGAGTTCGGCGGCACGGTGCCACTCGTGAAGCGAGAGCAGACTGTCGCTGCCGATTAGGAGCTGGAGCTGCGTTTCCGGGCGTTCGCGGACGAGTTCGGCGAGCACGTCGATAGTGTAGGAGGGGATGAGCCGGAGTCTCCCTTCGATGTCGCACGGTTCAAGCTGTGGATGATTCGCCGCCAGAAGCCGGATCATCGCCATGCGGTCGCCGAAGGAGGCGCGGCGTCTGTCGGTCTTGTGCGGCGGCAGATAGGCGGGGGCGAACAGGACACGGTCCGTCCTTCCGGAGGCCGCCGCCGCCAAGGCGACGCCGAGGTGCCCGAGGTGGGGCGGATCGAAGCTGCCGCCGAAAAATGCCACTCGCATGAAAAATTCACTCCCGATGTTTTTTCCTAATCAATTTAAAACAATTTCTGCATTTTTCAATGGTATATTCGGGGAAAAGTGCTCTTTCCGGATTGACGAGAGGGAATTTTGGCGGTATAGTTTACATTGTACATGAGTTTACAGTCTCAGGGGAAGATGAGTTTCATGGAGAAGAAACGATGGATCCGCCGCCTGCTCGTGTGGGCTGCATTCGCTCTGCCGGCGGTCGTGCTGACCGGCTGCCGTTCCGATCAGTACTACCAGGATATCGCGGTGCAGCGGGCACGCGCCTATTTGCTGGAGCAGTCGCCGGAGCTTACCGCCGACCAGATCTACTTTGTCAAATTCAACAATCCCTTCTTCCTGACCGCGGATGTGCTCGGGGAGGGGGGGATGCCGCAGAAGGAGCGGATGACCAGCCGTCAGCAGCAGATCTGCGTCACCTGGGCGATTCCGGGGATGGACCGCTACTACATGGTGTTCGGCGTCTCTTCCGGGCGAATGAATCTGTGGTATCCGAACCGACTGATCCGGCGGGTGTTCACTCCGCCCTGCCGGCCGCTGGAATCCGCAATCACCGCTGCCCGTACGTATGCGCAGAATGCCCTTTATTCGCAGATGAACACGAACGAGTTCAATTCGGTTCGATTTACGCTGCCCTGGCTGCTGCACACGGATTTCGAGCTCTCGGTCAATCCGGAGATGACGCTTACGCCGGAAGAGTGTGAGAAAGAGGAACGGAAACTGGCGGCCTCCTGCCAGTTCACCCTGGCCTGGAAGATGGATGCCGCCTCGAAGGAATCGATGGTCTTCTGCGGTACGGCTGCCGGCAATATGGGCGGGTGGAAGATCAATTTCGCCGGCCGCGTTGCGGATCAGGCGCTCGAAGAACATACGCTCAAAGTACTGAAAACTCCGAAGGACTCCTTCACCGATTTTGAACCGCTGGAACTGTCGGTTCCGCCCGAGGAGGAGACGATGCCTGAACCGGAGAAGGGTAGAGAGACGCCTGCGGCGGAAGAAAAAAGCACGGAGAACGCTGCGCTCGCCGGAGAGAAATCAGCGGTGGAGAAAGAAGAAAAAGCGGCCTGGACCGCTCCCGCAAAGGAGGAGAGCCGCTGATGCGCAGCATGACCGGATTCGGCAAAGGAGAGGCTCCGTTCGGAGACGGCTGCCGCTTCGTTGTGGAGGTGAGCTCGGTCAACCGCAAACAGCTGGAGATCCGGACCTTGCTTCCGTCGGAACTGGCGTCGCAGGAAATTCTGGCGCGGAGGATCGTTCAGAAGTACATCAGCCGCGGTGCGGTGCAGTTGCGTGCTGTCGTCAATGCCGTCGCCGGTTCGGGACAGGAAGCGGTCAACCGGGAACTTCTGCGCAACCTGATCCGGGAATCGCTCGCGATGCGCCGGGAGTTCGGGTTGCCGGAGCAGGTTGCGGTCGAAGCGCTTATGAGTGCGCCTGGCGTGCTCGGCGCCTCTTTTTTTTCTCCGGAAACCGAGCCGGCTGCCGCGGCGGCGCTGGAAAGGGCACTGCACGGCGCGCTGGAAAAGTTTCAGGAGATGCGTGATATGGAAGGGGAAGCGCTGCGGGCGGATTTTTCCGTCCGTATCGCGAAACTGGAGTCGTTGCTTGATCAGATTGTACCGCTGGTCTCCGGAATCGCCGCGGCGACCCGGGAGCGTTTGCTCGAAAAACTTGCGGCGGAGAAGATTCCGACCGGAGCCGATGACGACCGGCTGCTCAAAGAGGTGCTGTTCTATGCGGATAAGTCCGATGTGACCGAGGAGATCACCCGGCTCCGGAGTCATTTTTCGCAATTTCGCCGTTTCCTCGAGGAGACGAAGCCGGTCGGGCGCAGTCTGGATTTTCTGATGCAGGAGTTCTTTCGGGAGATTACGACACTTGGCAACAAAGCCGGCATTCCGGCGGTTTCGCCGCTGGTGGTGGCGTTCAAGAGCGAGTTGGAGAAACTGCGCGAACAAATTCAGAATGTGGAGTAGAGAAATTGAATACCGGCCATGAAAATTATGACTGCTGCGGCAAAGCCGTTCCGGCGGCGGAAGTGATCGCGGCACGCCTGGCGGAACTTGCTCCGAAAATCGGTGCGACCTACGAAGACGGGGTCGGGGTCAATCCGGTCGACGGGGAGAATCTGCCGCACCGGTCGGAGGTGGTGGCGATTACCGGCAAGCTGCTGGAGGTGATTTTTCCCGGATTTGACGGCAGCAGTCAGTATTATCGCGACCGGATCGGCGTGGATGTCGCACTTCTGCTGCGGGAGATTTACACCGAACTTTTCGATCAGATCTGCCGGGCGATTCATTACCATTACAAGGAGGAGGCGTGTTGTGAGGTCGGCGTTTCCCGACGGACCAACCGGGCGGTGTTCGCGCTGCTTGACGCTCTTCCAGAGATCCGGGAAACGATGAAGGCCGACGTGGCGGCCGCTTATGCCGGAGATCCGGCGGCGGTCTCCTATGACGAGATCATTTTAAGTTACCCCGGGATCAAGGCGATTACCATTCAGCGGCTGGCGCATGTGCTTTACACGGTGGAAACACCGTTGATTCCGCGCATGATGACCGAGTACGCCCACAGTCTGACCGGAATTGACATCCATCCCGGCGCTGCTCTGGGGAAGGGGATCTTTATCGATCACGGAACCGGCGTGGTGATTGGAGAAACCGCGGTGCTGGGTGACAATGTGCGGATTTATCAGGGCGTTACGCTTGGTGCGGGGAACTTCCCCAAGGATGCCTGCGGGGTGTTGATCAAGGGAAACAAACGTCATCCGACCATTGGCAGCAATGTGACGATTTATTCAAATGCCTCCGTTCTGGGAGACATCACCATCGGCGACAATTCGGTGATCGGCGGCAACGTCTGGCTGACGGAAAGTCTGCCGGCCGGAACCAAGATCACTGCCCGGCCGCCGGAACACCGGTTGAAATTTGCAAACGAGCGTTCATGAGCACGATTTTGGAACAATATCGTGATGTGGCCGCCCGGGTGGCGGCGGTCGCGGCGGAGAGTGGCCGCCCGGCTTCTGCGGTCGAACTGTTGCCGGTGAGCAAAACCTTTTCCGCGGAGGTGATCCGCGAGCTCTACGAGGCCGGAGTTCGCCGGTTCGGCGAGAACCGGGTGGCGGAACTGGCGGAGAAGGCGGCAGTTCTGTCTGCTGACATTGAATGGCATCTCATCGGGCAGCTTCAATCGAACAAGGTGCGCAAGGCGGTGCAGCTCGCCTCGGTGATTCATTCGATCGATTCGCGTCCGCTGCTGGAGAGAATCGACCGGATTGCCGGGGAGGAAACGCGTCGTCCGGCGGTGCTGCTGGAGGTGAATGTCTCCGGCGAGGCGAGCAAATCCGGATGTGCGCCGGAGGAGCTTTTCCCTCTTGCTGAAACTGCGGGGGCATGCCGGAATCTGGAGTTTCGCGGATTGATGACGATGGCTCCTGCCAGTGCTCCGGAAGCGGAGTTGGAACGGGTCTTTCGCGGACTGACCGAATTGCGCGATATGCTGGAAAAGCGCCTGCATTGCTCTCTGCCGCTGTTGTCGATGGGGATGAGCGATGATTTTGAAACGGCGATCCGCTGCGGTTCGACGCTGGTGCGGATCGGCAGTGCGATTTTCGGGAGAAGAAATTGATGGGGAAGTTCAAGGTTCTGCTGATCGGCGCCGGCGGAGTCGGGATTTATTTCTGCGGTCGCCTGGCGCAGGGCGGAGGGGCGGAAGTTACCGTCGTTGCTCGAAGCGAATATGAAATTGCCGTAAAAAACGGTTATCAGGTACAGAGCATCGTCGGGGATTTCTCTTTCCAGCCGGACCGGGTGCTCCGATCGGTGGAGGAGTTTCCGGGGGGCGCCGACTACATCATTCTGGCCACCAAGGTGCTGCCGAAGGTGGATCCGGTCGCGTTACTGCGTCCGGTACTGGAGCGCTCTCCGAACGGCGTGATCGTGTTGATCCAGAACGGAGTGGAGATCGAGGATCCGATCCGGGCCGCGTTCCCCGACCGTGAACTCATCAGTACGATCGCCTACGTCGGCGTGTCACGTCCGACGCCCGGACGGGTGCATCACTTCGGCAGCGGAACATTGCGGATGGGAGTCTATCCGTCGGGAATTTCCTCCGCGGCCAGGAAATTGGCGGCGGCGTTTGAACAGGGCGGAATCGTGCGCTGTGAACTCTGTGAGGACATCCGTCAGGTGCGCTGGTGCAAGCTGTTGTGGAATCTGGCGTTCAATCCGGTCTCCGTTCTTGCCGGCGGGGTGGACACCCGGCAGATGGTCGAAGATATCGAACTGGAAAATCTCTGTCGGAAATTGATGGATGAAGTGATCAGAACTGCTCTTTCCTGCGGGGTTTCTCTGAAGGAGGAGGATGCGGTCAATACCATGGAGTATACACGCTGTTTCCCCGCCTATCGGACAAGCATGCTGCAGGATTTCGAAGCCGGTCGTCCTCTGGAGGTGGAGGCGATTCTGGGCAACCCGGTTCGTCTGGCCCGGGCGCATCATGTGGCGGTTCCGCGTATGGAAAGCTGTTATGCGCTGCTTCGCGCCTTGAATTCCCATCGAAATGGATTATTTTAAGAAAAAGATCGCTTCGCCTGCCGCGTTCCAACTCCGGCGGCAAAAGCGCTGAATGGAAGAAAAAAAGCTTTTCAACGGAAGGAGAATCAAATGGATCAGAAAAAGTTCGCCATCTATCGGGATCGGGCACGACTCTTTCTCGAAAGACTCAAAGAAAATCTTTTTTTTGAGTCGCAGCCACTGAAAGCTGAAATTTATTCCACAAAACAACCGGTTGCATTTTCGGATCGTCTGTCCGGAAAGTATCATGAGATCCGGGAAGGGGAGAGATGGGGCGATGCGTGGGACAGCGCCTGGATTCATCTCACCGGAACCGTTCCCGTCGAATGGGCCGGGCAGCCGGTCTGGTGCCGTCTCTACCTCGGCGGTGAGCTGTTGATTTTCGATGAGAAGGGGGTGCCGTATTACGGACTTACTCATATGAGTGTCTACAATAGCGAATACCGCAAGGACCTTCTGCCGATTACCGATGCGGCGGAACCCGGCAGCAGAATCGATCTCTGGGGCGAACTTGCTGCGAACGGGCTGTTCGGAATCGAAGGCATCACCGATGATTCCGGGCTCGGCCGCATCCGGACGATGCGCTTCGGCCACTTCAATACCGCCGCGTGGGATCTCTGCAACGACTTCGCCGTGCTCTATGCGTTGCTGGAGAGTACGCCTGCAACCGACTACCGGGCGGTGCAGATCAACATGGCGCTCAATGATGCGGTCAGCGCTTTTGCGGATAATCCGGCCAACGCTGCCGCGGCCCGCGCCTGTCTGGCGAAGCAGCTCTCGCTTCCGGCGGAAAAATCGGCACTGACCACGATTTCGGTCGGTCATGCCCACATCGACACCGGCTGGCTCTGGCCGGTGCGTGAGACGATCCGCAAATGCGCGCGGACCTTCGCCAGCCAGATCTACAATCTGGAGCGCTACCCGGATTACGTGTTCGGCGCTTCGCCGGCGCAGCACTAC
>CAZPWP010000106.1:0-7391 GCA_964590295.1 uncultured Victivallis sp. | reverse complement strand
AGGCCCGGGAGTTCACCCGGGCGGCGGGAGTGACCGGGCTGGTGCTGACCAAGCTGGACGGCACCGGCAAGGGAGGAATGGTGGTCGCGCTCCATCAGGAGTTCGAACTGCCGACCTTCTACATCGGGCTCGGCGAAGAGCCGGAGGATCTCCAGCCGTTCAGCCCGGAATATTTTACCGATGCGCTCTTCGGAGAAGAGGCACCCGAAGAACCATAACCTCGAGAGGACTATGAACGAGACATCCAGAACGGACCGGGAATTCATGCACGAGGCGCTGGCGCTCGCCCGCATGGGCTGGGGATTGACCAGTCCGAACCCGATGGTCGGCGCGGTGATCGTCCGCGACGGCGAGATCATCGGCCGCGGCTATCACTGCAAGGCGGGGGAGCCGCATGCGGAAATCAATGCGCTGCGCGACGTGGCCAAGCACGGAATCGATCCGGCGGGCGGCACGATGTACGTGACGCTCGAACCCTGTTCGACCCACGGCCGGACCGGTCCGTGTACCGAGGCGATCAGAAAGGCGAGGATCCGGCGGGTGGTGATCGGGGCGCTCGATCCGAATCCGAAGCATGCCGGCGCGGGAGTGGACCTGCTCCGCGAGGCCGGAATCGAGGTGACTGTCGGTGTCGAACGCAACGCCTGCAGCGAGATCAACCAGCCCTTCTTCTGCTGGATCACTACCGGGCGGCCGCTGGTCATTCTGAAGATGGCGATGACGCTCGACGGCAAGATCGCCACGGCGGAAGGGGAGTCCAAATGGATCACCGGCCCGGAGGCGCGGCGGCGGGTGCAGCAGCTGCGCCGGCTCGCCGACGCGGTGATGGTCGGCGGTGAAACGGTGCGGCGCGATCACCCGGCGCTGACGGTGCGCGAACCGGACACCTGGCCCTGTCAGCCGCTGCGGCTGATTGCCAGCCGCAGCATGGACGAGGAGGAGCTTGCGGAGTACTTCCCCGACGGCAACGCGGAACTGGTCCGGCTCGACGTGGCCGACGACTGGGGAATACTGCTCGACCATCTGGGGCTGCGCAACATCACCTGTCTTTTGATCGAAGGCGGCGGGGAGCTGGCCGCGTCGGCGCTCAACGCCGGAGTGATCGATTACGTGGAGTTCCACATCGCACCGAAACTGCTCGGCGGGCGGGAGAGCCGTCCGGTGCTGGGCGGTGACGATCCGGATTCGATGGCGCTCGCCCGGAAACTGCACCGGGTCAAGGTGACCCACTACGGCGAGGACATCGCCATTTCCGGATTCCTCAGGGAGTAGAAGAGAATGTTCACGGGGCTGGTGGAATCGGTCGGTACGCTGATCGGGCGGCACGGGGAGCACATCCGGGTGCGTCCCGCGCGCCGTTTCGACACGCCGCAGTTCGGCGAGAGCGTCGCGGTGAACGGTTGCTGCCTGACGCTCGAACGGGACTTCGCCGACGGGACGCTGGAGTTCTACACGCTGGTGGAGACCCTTGACCGGACCAATCTCGGCCGTCTGCCGATCGGCAGTCCGGTCAATCTGGAGCGGGCGCTCCGGCTCGGCGACCGGCTCGGCGGCCATCTGGTCTCCGGGCATATCGACTGCGTCGCGCCGGTGCTCTCGTTTGCGAAGTGCGCCGACGGCGACTTCGAGCTGGCGGTTGAACTGCCGGAACTGCTCGCGCCCGAGGTGGTGGAGAAGGGCAGCATCACCATCGACGGGGTTTCGCTGACCGTGGTGCGGGTGGAGAGGGCTTCTTTCGCGGTGCGGCTGATTCCGGTGACCCGGGCCGAGACCGCGCTCGCCGGACGGACACCGGGGACATTGGTCAATCTCGAAGGGGATCTGATCGGAAAATATGTGCTTCGCCAGTTCGCGTTGCGCGCCGGTTCGGCGGGGAATGCGGCGACGGAACGTTCCGACTCGTCGATTTCGATGGAGACGCTGCGCGAGGCGGGATTCCTATGAGGACGCTGTTCGCCGTCGAGCCGGAAAGCGAGGCCGGTTTCGAACAGCTGCCGAACTCTCTGCCCGCCCCGTTCGAGCGAATCGAACTCAAGGGAGAGCTGCTCGACGTGGCATCGATCCGCAGGCGGCTGTTCAAGCCGGTGCGGGGGCTTTCACTGGGGGTGACGGATGTGGTTCCGCGGGAGCTGGCGCACCGGGTGGCGGAGGCGGATCTGCCGGTCCGCCTGGAATTTCTGCAGCTCTTCCGCGAACGGTGCCGCCGGGCGTCGGAACTGCGGGTGGCGGAGCTGACGGCCGATTTCGATTTCGCCCGCGCCGCGGCGGATCCGGAGTACTGGCAGCGGCTGCGGCTCCTGCTGCGGGGCTGTTACGGCATTCTGGAGGAGTTCCGCATGACGCTGCGTTTCCCGGTGCGGATCGATTTCGCCGCCGGGGAGGACGGGGCGCCGTATGTCCGGCTGCTGCGCGAACTGCTCTATCCGCACCTGGAACTGGCGCTGGAGATTGATCCGGCAGCTCCGCCCGAGGGGAAGCGCCTGCCGGAGACGCTTTTCTTCCACAGCTCCTGCTGGCATCTGCGCTGCGGGGGGGTGTTTGATTTCGGCTGGTTCGCGCCGTTTGCGGCGGGGGCGGAGGAGTACACCGCCGGGCCGCGGCTCGTGGTGGTCGCTCCTTCCATGTCGCTGGAGGAGGCGTTTCTGACGGAGCTTGCCGCCCGCCTGCGGGGCGAATCGTCAGGTGCGCAGCAGGAGCTGTTTCCGCCCGTTCCGACGGCGTGAAAACGGCATGGAAAGTGTAAAAAACTCCCGGTGAGGCAGGCCGTGCGGAATCGCGGAAGGCCGCCCGTTTCGGGAGAGGATCAGGAGATGGAATGTATGAATCTGGGAGTCAATATCGATCACGTTGCCACCGTGCGTCAGGCGCGTCTGGCGGAACGGCCATCGCCGCTCGAAGCGGCTCTGCTCGCGGAAGAGGGCGGCGCGTGGGGAATCACCGCGCATCTGCGCGAGGACCGGCGGCACATTCAGGACCGCGACATCGAAGCGCTCGTATCCCGGGTGCGGCGGCTCAACATGGAGATGGCGGTCACGCCGGAGATGGTGGAGATCGCCGTGCGGGTCCGTCCGCACAGCTGCTGCCTGGTGCCGGAGAAGCGGGCGGAGCTGACCACCGAGGGGGGCCTCGATGTCGCCGGTCAGCCGGAGAAGATCCGCAAAGCGGCAGCCCGGCTGAAGGGGGCCGGAATCGTGGTGAGCTGTTTCATCGACCCTGAGGAGTCGCAGCTTGCCGCCGCGGCCGCCGTCGGGGCCGATTACGTCGAACTGCACACCGGGACCTATTCGAACACGACCGGGGAGGCTCGTGCCGCCGAACTGGAGCGGCTGAAACAGGCTGCGGAGTTCGCCCATTCGGCCGGACTGCGGGTCAACGCCGGGCACGGCATCGACTATGAGAACATTGCCGGAATCCTGACGGTGCCGCACCTCTACGAGCTGAACATCGGCCACTCGATCGTCGGGCGCGCCATCATGGTCGGCATGGTGCAGGCGGTGCGGGAGATGGTGCGGCTGATGCAGGTCTGCCGCGGCTGATTGCGGAAGAACGGCAGAGGGGAGGCGTCATGAGCGGAAAGAGCCGGATCGGCATTTTAAAAAGCTCGTTCGGCGTTTCGCTCGCCACGCTGCTCAGCCGGGTGCTCGGCCTCGTCCGGGTCATGTTCGAGGCGCGGGTGCTGGGCGGCGGCAGCGTCGCCAGCGCCTGGTTCCTCGCCTTTGCGATTCCGAACCTCTTCCGGCGGCTGCTCGGCGAAGGGGCGCTGGGAACGGCGCTGATTCCGCTGGTGACCCGGACCGAGAACGATGCAGGGCCGGAGAAGGTGCGGCGCGATCTCGCCGTGGTCTTTTCGGTGCTGAGCGGCGTTCTCGCGCTGATCGTGGTGCTGGTCGCCGGTGGCGCGGTTGCGCTGCGCAATCTGGCGGGAGTGCCGGCTGTGGCGGAGCGTTTCCCGATTCTCGGAACCGAACGGATCCAGCTGGCGCTCACGCTGCTGCCGCTTCTGATGCCCTACGCCTTTTTCATCTGCCTGGTCGGGGTGGTGGGCGCGGTGCTCAACACCCGGCGGGTTTTCGTGCTGCCCGCGCTCGGGGCGCTGCTTTTGAACTTCTTTCTGATCGGCGGACTTGCCGCCGCACGGTTTCTGGCGATTCCCGGGGAGAGGCTGCCGCAGTTTCTCTCCACTCTCTCCGGACTGGTGCTGCTCTCCGGCGCGATTCAGCTCGGGTTTGTGCTCGTTCTGCTCTGGCGGCACGGGCGCTTCCCGCTGCTCGGGCGAAAGAGCTTCACCGACTGGTCGGTGTTGAAACAGCTCTGGAAGCTGGTGCTGCCCGGCATGATCGGCGGCGCGGCGCTCCAGATCAGCTTTCTGGTCGACCGCACGCTGGCGATCTGGCTCGGACCGCAGGCGGTTCCGGCGCTGACCAACGTCGACCGGATCATCGACCTGCCGATCGGCATCTTCGCGATTTCGCTCGGTTCGGTGCTGATGGCGGGGATGGCGCGCGTCGCCGCGCGGGGAGATTTGGAGGAGCTGTGCGGCGATCTCATCTTCAGTCTGCGCCACGTCTATTTCATCTGCATTCCGATGGCGGTGGGGGTGATGTTCTTCTGGGAGCCGCTGATCCGGATCCTCTGCCTCGGCGGAAACTACACCGAAAGCGACCTGCAGGCCACCCGGATGGTCGCGATCTTCTACGGGGCGGGGATCCCTTCGTTCTGCGTGCTCAAGGTGGTGCTGCCGGTCTTCTACGCGCGCAAGATCATGACGATTCCGCTCTACTCCTCGCTGCTGTCGATCGCGGCGAACATCGTGCTCAATCTGATTCTGATGTGGCCGCTGCAGCAGGGGGGAATCGCGCTGGCGACGGTGCTCTCCTCGATGCTGAACAACACGATTCTGCTCACCTGTCTCCACCGGGAGGGGTTTTCGCTGGAGGGGAGGAGGATGTTCGGCACCGCTTTCCGCGCGCTGCTGCTCTCGCTCGCGGTCGGGGTGCCGCTCTTCTTTGCCTATCCGCTGCTGCGGGAGTATCTGAGTTTCCGTTTCGTCGGGGAGTTCCCGGCGTTCTGCGTGCTGGCACTCTGCTTCGGCGCCGGATATTTCGGGCTGAATCTGCTCTGCCGCGCGAAGGAGCCGCGGGAATTTTTCGTGATGCTCCGCCGCCGCTCCTGACCGGAACGGATGGGGCGGGAACGGCTCTTTCAGCTTTTCTTTCTCCCGGGAGTGGAATTTTTTGCCGGATCGCAGTATAGTATCCTCAAACGAGAGAGGCGCGATGAAGAACAACGACGATGCAAAAGATGCCATGATGCTCGGACTCGGGCTGGACAACCGGGACGGGCACAAGCGGATCACCCGCGGCGACAACTTCTGCTTGGTCGGCGGCTCGGAGGAGACCCACGACCGGATGACCGAGACGGCGATCAAGGTCAACGAGAAGCTCGCCCGCAAGGGGAAGCGTCTGCGGGATGTTTCGCTGGAGGAGTTCGCCGATCTGGTGCGGGAGGCTTCGGAGTGATGGGCTGTTTCCGCGAACTGCGGCAGCAGCTGGCCGGAACATTCGCCGCCGCCGGAATTGAAACGCCTGCCGTCGACGCCGAACGGCTCATCGCGGAGACGGCCGGATTTCCGCGCGCCGAACTCTTTCTCCGGGGCGGGGATCCGGTGCCGGAAGCGCTGGCGGAGACGATCCGCCGCCTGGCGGAGCGCCGTGCCGCCCGCGAGCCGCTGCAGTATCTGACCGGACGGGCTGCCTTCATGGATCTCGAACTGGAGGTGAACGGCGATGTATTGATTCCCCGCCCTGAAACCGAACTGCTGGTCGAGTGGGCGGCGCGCCGCCTGCCGCAGGGCGGGGCTCTGCTTGATCTCGGCACCGGTTCCGGGGCGATTGCGCTGTCGGTTGCCGCGATGCGTCCGGATGTTTCGGTGACCGGCGTCGATCTTTCACCCGCCGCATTGCAGGTGGCGGAGCGGAACCGCCGCCGTTATTGTCTGGAGCAGGTCCGTCTGCTCGAATCGGACCTCTTTTCCGCCGTCGCGGGGGAGAAATTCGATCTGGTCGCGGCCAATCTGCCCTACGTGACCGAGGAGGAGTATCTCACGCTGTCGCCGGAGGTGCGGGAGTTCGAGCCGCGCCTTGCGCTGGTCGCTGGAGACGGCGGCATGGCGCTGATCGCCCGGGCGGTGCGGGATCTTGCCGGATTTCTGAATCCGGAAGGGCGGGCGATTTTCGAACTTTCGCCGCCGCAGGCGTCGCGCCTGACACAGCTTCTCGCCGAAGCCGGCGGATTTGCCGGAATCGAAGTGATACAGGACTACACCCGCCGCGACCGGTTCGTCGCCGCCCGCCGGAACGGATGACGCCATGGATCCCTGCCGAAAACTCTGCAAACTGGCCGGAGAGGCGATTGGCCGCTTCCGGATGATCGGCGAAGGCGACCGGGTGCTGGTCGGACTCTCCGGCGGCAAGGACAGCTTCGCGCTGCTGCATGTGCTGCACGAACTGCGCCGCCGGGCACCGGTGCGGTTCGAGGTGATCGCGGCCACCTTCGACCCGGGGTTTCCGGAGTTCAATCTGGAGGGGATCCGCGCCTACTGCCGGGAGCGGAACTGGGAGCATCATGCGGTCTCTCTGCCGATTGCGCAGATTCTGGAGGAGAAGCGGTTCGCCGACGCCCCCTGCGTGCTCTGTTCGCGGCTGCGGCGGGGGAAGCTCTCCGGACTCGCCGCCGAACTCGGCTGCGGCAAGCTGGCGCTCGGCCAGCACTTCGACGACGTCGCAGTCTCCTTTCTGATGAGCCTTTGCCGGGGGCGGGGGCTGTCGACGATGGGGGCGAACGTGGCGACACACGAAGGGAATCTCCGGGTGATCCGGCCGTTCGTGCTGGCGCCGGAGGCGCTGATCCGCGAGGCGGTGAACGCGTGGGAGCTGCCGCGGGCGGGGATTTGTCAATATGAATCGCAGCTGGAGGCGGGGGACCGTGTCTTCTTCCGGAAGCTGGTGGATGACCTCGCGGAACGTGTTCCCAACCTGCGTTCGAACTTCTGCAGTTCGCTCGGGCGGATCGAGCCGGAGCATCTCCTGGACCCGCGTTATCTCTTTCAAACGGAACAACAAGGAAACGAACCATGAAGATCATGCACTTCTCGGATCCTCATGCCGGCGGCCCCGCGGAGGATCTCCTCGCCTATATCGACAAGCGCTGGGTGGGGGTGTTCAACTACAACTTCCGCCGGAAGTTCCGGCACGACATGACCAAGCTGGAGAACGCGGTCCGTTACATTCTCGATACGAAGCCGGATGTGGCAGTCTGCACCGGCGACCTGACCAGCACCGGGCAGCCGGGGGAGTTCGAGCAGGTTCGGCCGATTCTGCGCCCGCTGCGGG
>CAZPWP010000105.1:0-7444 GCA_964590295.1 uncultured Victivallis sp. | reverse complement strand
GAATCATGGAGCTCCGCGGTTCGGATGGTCTCACGCCGGTCGCACGCAGGAATAGGACGCCTCTCCTGGAACGCATACAAGGAAAGTGGCGACCTGCAAAAATCGTGAATCCGGAATTTCTGAAGCGGCAGCGCGCTGACAATTCGGCACGCAATGCCATTGAGGGAGTGCAGACGACGGTTTGGACCGGGACGGGTTATGGCCCGGCGCAGAGATTGTTCTGAAACCGTCATTGCCATGACCTTCCTTGCGGCGAACTTGATCCGCCACCTGTGGAACACGGAAACTTTTTTGCGTACGCCATGCCGGGCACACCCAAAAGAAGCCGTCCTCCCGATATCGGCGGGACGGCTTCCTGCGTTTTCTTCTTCGGTGGAAATCAATCCGCGAGAATTGCACGGAGCGCGGCGGCGATCTCGTTCCGTTCCTCCTCCGGCAGTGGCAGGAACGGCAGCCGCGGGTTGCCGCAGTCGATGCACTTGACCAGCATCATCGCCTTGCCGGCGGCGAGTCCGCCGTGCCGGTTGAGCAGATCGACCCCCTGACAGATCTTCCGCATCCCGTCGAGCACGGCGGCGCGGTCTCCGGTTTCGAACGCACGCCAGACCGCGGTGTAGAGTTCGGCGGAGTAGTTGTAGGTGCTGCCGATGAAGCACTCCGCACCGACTGCCAGCGCCCCGGCGAAGAATTCGTCCACGCCGTAGATGACATCATACCTGCCGCCGCAGGCCCGGAGGCAATTCTGGTACTCATACAGATTGTGGTGGTTGAACTTGATGCCCGCGAGATTCGGGATCCGCCCGTCGGCTGTCTCCAGAAATTCCACCATCGGGAGGTTCACACCGGAATTCATCGTGTGGTAGTAGTAGAAGGGCAGTTCCGGCGCCGCGGCCGCCGCCGCGGCGCAGAACTCCACCAGCGCCTTGACACTGCCGGGCTTGAAGTAACAGGGCGGCACCACCGAGGTGGCGTAGAATCCGAGACGCTGTGCCTCACGACCGAGTTGCGCCACATCACCGAGGGCGAGCGCGCCGGTATGGGCGATGAGTTTGAGGCGGCCGCGTGAAGCGGCAGTCCACGCCTCCATGATCGCGATTCGTTCTGCGACGGAGCAGGAGATTCCCTCGCCGGTGGTACCGCAGACATAGACGCCCTTGACGCCGTCGGCGATGAGCGCCTCAACCTGCCGGGGAATCATGTCGAGATTGAGTTCACCATCGGGATGAAACGCGGTGAAGGGAGCGGCGATCAGTCCGGAAAGATGTTCGATTTTCATGGGATCCATCCTTTTTCAATGGGTTAAAAGCGGCACAAGTTCAAGAAAGGAGGAAGTCCGAAGGCCAGAGCGAGCAGCCTCGAATCTGCCCCCGGTTCACCGCGTCATCGACGATGTAGTAGACGATGTAGATCTCGCCATCCGGAAACTGGACGTGGCCGGAATACCCGAGGTCCGCATGAGGCGAACGATCGAAGTCGACCGGCAGGATCCGGGCGCGCGCCTGCTCCCGCGAAGTCGCCAGCACCGAATCGCGGTCGGTCAGCGCGGCGAAGAAATTCTGCGCATTGTTTCCGAATCCAGGGATTCCCCCCTGCAGGAAGCGATAGGTGATCAGAATCGAGCCGTCCTGCAGCATTCCGGCGACGGGGCGGTGACAGCCGGGCAGGGGGAAGTCGATCAGCGGCCCCCAGCTCTCGCCGTTGTCGAAGGAGAGCGTCTTCTTGCAGTCCAGTCCACGCCCGCTGTTCTCCCGCAGAAAAGCGGCAATCACGCCATTGCCCAGCGGCAGCAGCGACACCTCGCAGAGCTGGAACGCGGGATCCTTCGCAAGCGTAACCGGCTCGCTCCAGCTCCGCCCCTCGTCGTCTGACCAGCGGAGAAACTGCGCCAGCGCACCATCCTGCGCATAATGCGCGGAGATGATCCAGCGGCTGTTGTCGAGTTCGAGAAGTTTATCCGGCACGATGCCGGAAAGCGGCGTCTTGACCGGCTCGCTCCAGCTCTGTCCCTCGTCGCTGGAAAAACAGAGGTAATTTTCGGCCGTCCGGGTCTGTTCTCCGCCGGCCCCCCACTCCATCAGGTCGTAAATAACGGCGAGCCTTCCGTCGCGCAATTGCGTGATGCGGGGACAGTTGTAGTAACGCTCCGGCTTCCGGGCCGCCGGCGTCAGCGGTCGTTTCGGACTCCAGGTCCGGCCGCGGTCCGTGGACTCGGCCAGCATGAGCCGCGTGTAGCTGCGATCGAGATGATGCGTGCATTCGCTGAAGACAGCAACCAGTTTTCCGCCGGGCGTCAGCGCGACATCCGGCCACGCTTCATAGAGAACCGGATCTTGGCTGATGAAAAATTTCTGAATGGGCATGGACGAACCTCCTTGCGTTTTGATTACTATACCCAGAACGGCTTCGGGTGTCAATGATAAAATTCAATTTCGAATGATACAAAATTAACACCCGAAGCCTGTTTCCGGAAAATCGAGACACAGAGCGGAGGAGTGCGTCCGCCGCTCCTCAGAGAGAGCCCTCCCTGCTGCATCAGAGAACGCTGGATTCTGCCGAGATCGGCATGGCGCGGTTCCACGCCGTCACGGACCGCAACGGCGGCTGCGGCGCCCACTTTCTGCCCGATGTTCATGCAGATCGGCATCGCCCGGAAGTTGGAGTGCGCCTTGCGGGTGCCGGAGATGTTGCGGCCGGAGAACAGCAGTCCATCCCCCTTTTTCGGCACACAGGCGCGGTAGGGAATGGTGTAACGCCCCCGGGCGGAAAAGTGCTTCTGCGCCCCGTTCCGGTCCAGTCCGGCCCCCTCGACGTTGTGAATGTCGAAGTTGAACCAGTTCGGGCGGCGATCCAGTCCTCGAACTCCCGCCCGGCAACGATGTCCTCTGCGGTACATGGTGTACAACCCCTTGAAGTGGCGGGTTTCCCGGATGCCGACGTTCTGTGCGGAAGTGACCAGGCAGAGGGAATCCCCTTCTCGTCCGAGCTGGAACTCCGCCCCCGGCACGCACCGCGACATCACCGTCGCCGGTCGCGTCGGCGATGATTTCCCCCATCAGAGCCTTCCGCCAGGATTTGCTTTCCGTGACGACGCCGCATACCTTCCCGCCATCACGGATGGCATCGCAGACGAAGGTGTAAAGTTTCGGCCGGACTCCGGCCTCGGTCAGCATATCCAGCAGCCCCTTTTTCAGGAGTTCGTGACAGATCTGGTACCTTCCGTTCCTCAGGGAAAGGGCCCCTTCTTCTCCCCGAAATCACGGAGTCTTCCCCTCTTCGTAATCGATTTCAAAGAAGGGGGTTCCGTATTTCAGTCCGGAAGTGTCCAGCCTCAGAAGCAATGTGCCATCTCTCAATTCACAGGGAACCTCGGCGAAACGAGTTCCATCAAGATGAAGCGCATAGACTCGCGGCGCCCTCTTCCGGGAGGTCTTGAGTTCGATCGTGCAGCGGATCGACTCCATCAGAACCGGCAGCTCACCGGGATTCACGCAGCAGAACATGGAGGAATTTTCAAACGTCATATTCGTGTTGAATGCATTGGTCGCAACCGTCAACAGGATCCGGTCCGCTTCATGCAGCGTCCGGCCGGCATTCAGTGACGCGGCAACCAGAGAAGCCGCTACGGAAACGTTTCGTACCGCGAACCCCGGCAACTCGACACTGTCCCCCTGCTTGAGAACCGCTCCGGCCAGGCGGGGCGTTGAAACGGTCAGCGAAAGCCGCTTCGCATCCAGCGTCAATTCGCCGGTTTCACTCTGATAGATCCGCCGGGACCAGTCGGTTCGATTCCAGGACGGCAGAATGCCCGTTTTCCGCAGCCGGGCGAGCAGCGCCGGAAAGTCGGTGCCATCGGAGTTGTCCGCACTGACATACCAGTCGGTCACCCGGAGCGGGGAAAACGATTTCGGCTCCAGAACCAGCGTCGGCTGAGCAGTTCCGACCGGCAGGAGCGGCGTTCCCTCCGGATAGAGAAGACCGACCTTTGTCAGCATGGCAAGCTTGCCGTAATCATCGCCGACAGCGGCGAGATAATTGGCGGGGAACAGATTGGCATTCTTCAGAAGCAGCCCGACGGAATGGGGAGCTTCGCGCACATCCCCCCGCAGGAACGTCAGCGCGACAACCACTTCCGACGCCCGGGAGATCGGATCCATCGCCTGTTCAAATGTCCAGATCGGATCCACAGTAAGCCGCAGAAGCTGTCCGTGCGGAGTCAGATTGTCCCAGCCCTGCAGCGCGGCATAGGAGCCGAAATAGAGTCCACGCTCGTGCCGGTAGCGGTTGAAGGCACTGTGTGAATACTCGGTAATGAGATACGGACGATCGAGGAACCGCGCGGTCGCCGCAGAGCGGAAGTAACTGGAATTCAATGAACTCTCTTGTGAGACGGTGGTATCGACATCCCGCCCGCCCAGATAGAGCGCCCCTTTGCATTTCGGCACCAGATTCCGGGTCGGCAATTTGTTGGGATGGGCAAAATAGGTGTGCTGTGCGATGACCGGCATCAGGGAACGGGCCGGAACCTCCATCGTGCGCATGATCATGTCCCAGTGCTGAAACAAACCGGGATATCCCGCTTCGCGCAGGGTCTGGAAATACCACTCCGTCATCTCCCGCATGGTCCCGATCAGGAAATCGCCCGTGTCCCGCGCCGCCGCATCTCCCCGGCGAAGAACCTCCTCATCGATCCTGCCGGCCTCCTCCCAGGTCAGCGGCCGCCCCCACGCCTTTGAGAGAGCGGATTCCGTGCGGTACTTTTGGCGGAGCCACTCCCGGAACGGTTTCTGAAACCGTTTTAGAGCAGTCTTGTCCGCCAGCCGGAAATCCTGTTCGTTGAAGAAGTTGACGAACGCGATGGTCGGCTCGTCCTTCAGTCTGGTGTCGGTATATGGATTCCTGCGGTTCATCAGGTATTTGACCGCCGCTTCCCAGTGCTTCCGGTAGCGGGGAGAAACGAAGAGATCCGCCCGGAACGACTCCTCGGGCCCCTGTCGGTACGCCATCGAATAACCGGGCGCGTTCATCAGGTCAAGATTGACATAGATGCCGCGCTCCTTGAAACACTTCAACAGGTAGTCAAACCGATCCAGATTGCCCGGGTCGAACGGCATCTCCTCCGACGACTGCGGCAGTCCGGCTTCCGCAATCGTGCGGTGAGGCCGCTGATGAATCCTGTAACCGACAAGATAGCGGTTCAGATAGTGGATCCGGATCAGATTGTATCCCTGCGCGGCAACGGCGTCAGCGAACCGTTCGATATCCCCTTTTGTCCACCGGTGCGCTTCCAGCCGCCAGTACCACAATAGATAGTTCATCCCGATGAACCGCACCGGAATATCCGGACGCTTTTCAAACGCCAGTTTCCCGGCGGAGTTGACGATCACCCGGCCAAGAGTTCCCGCCGAAACCCGCTTCCCGTTGAGTTCCGAAAAATCGAGCGCGGTCCCCTTCTTCACCAGATAGCGGTCATTCGGCAGCGGACGGTAACGCGCCGACTCGGTCACCGTGAACAGGCGGCGCGCCGCATCCGGATCCGCGACGAACGGAACCGCGCCGCAAACCAGGCGGCAGCCTTCGCTCCCGGCCCGAACCGTAACTGCAAACGTGTTTCTGCCCGGTTTTACCGGGAAGTTGAAAATGTGGTCCGTCGGCAGAAACTGCTTGCTCTGGTTGCCGTAACGCTCTGTACTGTACACCGTTTTTCCATTGATCGAAGCGGTGAACCACCAGTCCGCCGAGACGCCGATCTGCATCATCCCCTCCCGGGGAGAGTCGAATTCGTTGAGAAAGACAAATGGCGTTCCCTCCGGAGGATTCCCCCCGTTCTGCGTTACCCGAAAGGTGTCGTCTTTCAACGAGATGGTCCGGCAGGAACCGTCTTTCTGCTTCAACTGCCACGATGGGGAAAGCGCCAGCGGTAGCATCTCGGGCGTTTCCGCAAGAACCACCGGCCCCAGAAACAATACGCCGCCCTGCGGATAGTGCCCCAGCATTATCCGGGGCAGCGCATAAGGGCCGTCGGGAACGCTTTCCGCCACAAAATCCAGCGTGCAGGTCTGCCATTCCGGTGAAACGCTCAAGACCGGTGATGCATGTTTTCCCAGCGGAGCAAAAGGCGCCCGCGCCTGCGCTGGCACAATCCGGATCTCTCCGCGTAGACTGCCCCTGTATTGAAATTGAATCCGGTAACGGCGTCCCTTCTCCAGAGTGCCGCGATAGAGGAAACAGATCTGAATCGATTGTATCGGAGCTCCGGCAGGAACCTGTTTCACTACCGCTTTCAGCACCGGTTCTCCCGCCGGGGTCTTCTCGCCGGAAAGTTCGCGCGTCAGCTCCGCCCCGCTTGCGGCATGGAACGTTACGCGGTCTCCCAGCAGGTCGCGCCTGCTTTCGAAGGTCCATGTTTTCAGTTCGGTCCCCCCTCAGAAAAGCGCGAAAAATCCCCAGAACAACAACAGAAACCGTCTCATTTCACCACCTGTCCTGATCATAGCCTTATGATACACAATTCAGCGATACGGATTCCACTCGAGCTGCTTCCAGAGAGTCAGCGGATCAACCGCTGCAACATGCCCGTCGAAAAAGAGCACGTTGGCCCGCAGGGCGTGCGTATATGCCACCCGTGCTGTGGTAAGAGTGGGATCCGCCTGGTCGCACAGAAGATTCCATTTTCCTTCGGAACCGGTAGCGTTGTCCGAGCCACGCGCTTCCACATGCAGAAAACGCTTCGACGGCAATTTGACCCGGCGGAGATTGTAGGCGAAATAGCCGTTGACCTCCGGAACATCGTTCGTCGTGGCGTTCATTCCGTAAAAACTGATGCGGACACAGTCTTTGTATTTGATGTTTTCTCCGCTCAAATCCGGTTTTTCATAGCAGTCCCAGCGGTCCACTTCGGGACAGAGAAACTTTCTGGGAACCCAGGGCTCCTTCCATTCACTCGGACTTTTGCCGATGAACATGCACAGATAGTGGATCACCAGCTTGCGGTTGTTGTACCAGACCTCGGACCAGTCGGAGTTTCGAAAGGCGACCATGGATTCCTCATAGTCATTGGCATACATGGCGGCCGCGGCTCCGAGCGTCTTCATATTGGAGGCACACTGGGCTGCCCGCGCCTTCTCCCGGGCCTTGTTCAATGCCGGCAGAAGCATGGACGCCAGAACCGCTATGATGGCAATAACAATAAGCAATTCTATCAGAGTAAAAATCCGCTGTGCCTGAAACTGCTTTCGGTTCCATAACAGATTCCGCCTCATAAACATGCCCTTTCTCTTCTGTTGATTTCTTGCTCTCAAGCAGAAATCGGGAATCCAATTTCCCGATACTGACTGTTTCCATTAATTATACACGATTTCTCGACAAAAGGCAATGATAAAAAAGAGATTCCGGTGATACTTTTTCAACAGAAGCCGATTCCCTCCGGGAATTTGCCTCCCCCGGA
>CAZPWP010000104.1:0-7513 GCA_964590295.1 uncultured Victivallis sp. | reverse complement strand
CCAAATGGCAGCGCTGCATTGTACACTGGTATCGGAATGCTTTCACCATGTGTCCCAGGAAACCCCTTCGCGAGGTGGTGGCGATGCTGAAGGCAATTCCTGCTCGATCCGGTCCGCGCTCGCCGTACGGTTCAGCAAGACCGCCGACCCTTACCCGGCACCGGCACCCTGCCGGACGCAGGGGGGCGGCGGATACGCCCCACCGGCCACCCACGAGCCGATAACGAAAACACGAAAACATTATGCATGAACCCGCAATGCAGTCTCCACGTTGCCGAAGGGGGCGCTCACCTGAATTCCGGCCACGCGACTGCGCACCGCGGCCGCACTCTCGCGAGCGATTGCAATCCCGGTTTCACGCTGTGCTTCACGGGTCTCGGCCGCCGCCATCCGTTCCATAATCGAATCCGGAACGACGACACCGGGCACTTCATTTCGCATGAATTCCGCGTTGCGCAAGCTGGTCAGCGGCCAGATGCCGGCGATAACCGGAACATGCAGATGGGCGATCCGGTCGAGAAACGCAAAGAGCGACGCCTCGGCAAAAACCGGCTGGGTGATGATGAAATCCGCGCCGGCCTCCACCTTCTCACAGGTGCGGCGATATTCACGTTCCAGATCAATCGCGCTGGGATCCGCACCGACACCGATGACACAGCGGGTAACCGCGTTCAGCTCCTGGCCGCCAAGATCCACACCGCGATTCATTCGCGCCTGAATCTTGACCAGCCCGATCGAATCCACATCAAATACACCGGAACTGAACGGATAATCTCCAAGTTTCGGCGGGTCTCCCGTGATGAAGAGCACATTGTGCACACCGGCGCCTGCACAGCCGAGCAGCTCCGCCTGCAGTCCGATCAGACTGCGATCGCGACAGCAGCAGTGCAGCACCATCTCAATGCCCGCTTCGCGCTGGAGCGTGATCGCCGTTACCAGCGGGGAAATGCGCGCACTCGCCCGCGGACCATCCGGCAGATTCACCGCGTCGATTCCCGCTTCACGGCAGCGACGCGCTCCGGCGATCGTCTTCGAGAGATCAAATCCGCGCGGCGGAGTGATCTCCACCAGCTTGATCCATTCGCCCGCAGCGAGCTTTGCACCGAGCTCGGAACGAGCCTTCAGGGGAACCGCGTCACGCAGTTCCGTCTGCGGCGTCTCGACGGAGTGAATCCGCCGCTTTTCCGCCTGCATCAGCGGTTTGATGGTCCGTGCCAGCTCTTCAATGTGCGCGGGCGTAATGCCGCAGCAGCCGCCGATCGCCGCCGCTCCCAGCGAGGCGTAACGCTTGGCGTAGGTGCTGAAATATTCCGCACTGGTCATGTAGATCATGCGACCGTCGATTCCTTTCGGAACTCCGGCGTTGGGCTGGACGATGATCGGCAACCTGGTCTTGCCGACCAGCTCCTCCAGTTCGACCAGTGTGCTCTCCGGACCGCCGCCGCAGTTCAGTCCGATCGCCGTCGGCATGTCGCCGGGATAGCAGGCGAGCAGCTTCAGGAACTCATCCAGACTGTTGCCGTGACACCGCGACTGCGGATCAATCGCGAAACTGAGCACGTAGGGGCGCCCCCGGAACGATTTCATCGCCTCCAGTGCGCTGGCCAGATCGATCGTCGTGCGCAGAGATTCGAAGATGATGAAGTCCGCTTCGGAGAGCGCACCGATCTGTTCTCCGAGCAGCTCCCGGCGGCTTGCGGTGTCGGTCGGGGATTCCGGTTCGCCCACCGGTCCCACCGATCCCGCCACCAGCGCCCGGCCCTCCGCGGCACGCTTCGCCAGCTCCACGCCCGCCCGGTTGATCACCGCCGTCTGATCGGCCAGTCCGAAGTGGGAGAGCCGCCGCGCGTTGGCGTTGAACGTGTTGGTGGTCAGAACCTCCGCACCCGCCTTCAAATATTCGTTGTGGATGTCGAGAATCACCTCGGGATTGGTGACCGACAACTGTTCAAACGAGGCGTTGATGAAGAAGTTCCGGCGGTAGATTTCGGTACCGATTGCGCCGTCGAAAATCACCAGCGATTCGGCGAGTTTCTCCTGAAGAGGATTCATTGTTTTCTTCGATCCGGTTTCAATTGCATTGTTTCTGATATGCATTACAATAAAATATCACGATATCAGAGAAATATCAATCCCGTCGCGGAATTTTCCGGCGGGTTCCTGTTCCGTCAAAACGGCGCTTCCTCCGGCGGCGGCGCGTTCCGGACAGGGGAGGGGACATCCGCCTCAAAGTCGCTCCATTCGCCCTCTTTGCCGTCGTCGCGGGTCAGAAGTTCGATTTTCCGCTCGAGCGCGTCGAGCTTGCCGCGGCAGACATTCACCAGCCGGCTGCCGGTCTCGAAGTCGCTCATCAGCTCTTCGAGCGGCAGGCGGCCGGTCTCCATTTTTGCGACGAGAGTTTCCAGACGCTCCAGGGCCTGTTCGAACGGCATGGCGTCCAGTTCTTCCGGGGGGATCGGTGATTCTTCCGACATACTATTCTCAGCTCCATTTGTTCGATTGAAAGGACAGGTTCGGATCCAGAGTCCGAAATTTACAGCTCTCCCGGTCATATCCGAAAAGGTGACCGGTGGCAATCACAAAATACCAGGCGCGCAGCGAAAGCGTTCCGGCCTCCACCCGCTGCCGTGAATAGATTCTCCAGCGCCGGCATCAGCGAGGCTTCCTCTCAGGGGCGCGATGCCGGGTTGCTCCACCGGCATCCGCCGGCCGCTCCAGTACCGCCCGCCGGGCCGGTTCGGCGGGATCAAGCCACTGCTCCAGAAAGAGTGGCGGGTGTCCGGTTCGTAAGGCGGCACCAGATTGGCAATGTTGCGGATGACGAAGAGATTTTCCGGAGCACTGCGGATGAGCAGAGCAGGATCTACACGCGAATCGGAACAGGCGATTACCAGAATCCGCGGATTCTGGCCATGCTCAGCTGTTCGAAGAGTTCCGCATCCCCGGAAAAACAGGTATCGCGGAAACTCCGGAATCCATGGATCAGTTTGGCAATCGCATCTTCCAGCTTGTATTACTCCATCATCTTCAGCATGAACTGATAAACCGCATCCCCGTCTCCCGGCAGATTTTCATGCCCGAAGTCCGGATAGAATACCACCTCTTTCGGCGACGTGATCTTGTTGAAGGCCGCAAACTGGCTCGATGGCGGACAGACCGTATCCATCAATCCGGTCGCCATCCGCACCCGGCAGCGGATCCGCGGTGCGAGGTTCTGGACGTCGATGTAGCCGAGCCGCTCGAAGAACGCATCCTCCTGCGCGTGAGTCGGATCCACTTGCCGGAAGTAATACTGGATTTCATCGTAAGCCGCTTTGGCAAGATCCATATTCCACACCCGCCGGTAGTCGCAGAGAAACGGATAGGAGGCCGCCGCACGATTGACCTCCGGCACCAGCGCCGCACAGGCGAGGGTGAGGCCGCCGCCCTGGCTGCCGCCCATCACGCCGACCCGCGATGCGTCGACATCCTCCATCGCCATCACAATGCGGACCAGTTCGGCGGTATCGAGAAAGTTGCTCCGGAAGAGCAGCTTTTTCGGATCCGGATCCGCCGCACCACGCACGATGTGTCCGCGCAACGTCATCCCGTCAATCCGGGAGACATCCTGCGAACGGCCGCCTTGGCCGCGACAGTCAAGCGCAGCGACGGTGAAGCCGGACTGCACATAATTGAGTTTGCCGTTCCAGTCGCCGGAGTGATGGGAGTAGCCATGAAACTGTACGACCGCCGGATGCGGCTTCGCCACATTCTTCGGCCGGATCAGCTTCGCGTAGATTCGCGCTCCGCCCACGCCGCGGAAGTAGAGGTCAAAACACTCCGCGTTCGGCACCTGGAACTCCGACGGAATCAGCTCCACCTGCGGATCAACCGCATCCAGTTCCGCCAGCGACTCATCCCAGTAGCGGTCGAAATCGGCTGGCCGCGGACTGCTGCCCTGATAGACTTTAAGCTGTTCGACCGGCATGTCAATCAACATGATAGAATCCCTTTCCTCAACCCAGATACAGCAAAAGAATGGCGGAGAACTTCCGCCGTTCTTTTGCGGCTGTCGTTGTTTTTCCTATTTCTTGAGCAGATAATCCGGCTGATCGGTCCGGAACGGCGACGCAGGGAATCCCTCCTTGTTGTAGAGATTCGCATTGCCCGGATACCCCGACCACGCATAGCGCACTGCGACTGGCTCCTTGACCGCGTCCGACCAGACCACGACGTTGTCGCCGTCGATCTTCGCCTTCGCCCAGACGAAATTGCCGTCCTTACCGGCGATCGCGAAGGAGGCAAGTTCACCGCCGTTGGCCACCAGGCCGCTGCCGATGTTGTCGAAGGAGAGGATCACCTTGCCGTCACGGACCTTCATCGACTTGTAGAGCGGCCCGGCGGAAACCGCCTTGCTGCCGTAGGCGATCCGCTCCGCCTCGCGTGCCATCCGGTAGGCGAGCGTCTGCTTGTCCGCCGGGTGAATATCGAAGGGATCGCCGATGTCGATCGCCACCGCCATGCCGGTATTCGGAATCGCCAGTGTCGCAGTCTGCACTTCACGCAGCTTCGGCCAGTTGCTGTCGGAGGGCTTCCGGTTCACCCAGAAGTCCGCCGGTCCCGGTTTTTTCGGCGAATGACGCTCGAACGCCGCCAGCTGCACGAACAGGAACGGCATCTCCGGATTGTTCCACTTCTCGCGCCAGTCTTTGATCAGGAGCGGATGCAGAATCATATAGTCCTCATAACGCCCGGAGTTGGATTCTCCCTGGTACCAGATCACGCCGCGGATCGGATAGACCGTCCACGGAGCGATCATCGAATTGTAGAGCGTCGCCGGGAAGTGCGAATCGCGTCCGCCGGTCAGGCTCGGCGGTTGCGGACGGGCCCCGATTTTCGCGAGATCCACTTCGAACTCCAGTTTGCACTTCCAGTTCTCGGCGAGACTGATCTTGCCCGCCGGCGTGGAGGCGAGCCGCAGATAGACCGTGTCGGCCGGGCCCATCAGGCCGCCGTCGCCGAACATGTCGGAGACCCGCACTGCAATGACGTTCTGCCCGATCCGGACCAGTTTACCCGGGATCGTGTATTTGCGTTCCTTCGCCCAGTATTCGGGAGTTTCGGTGCCGATAGCCCCGATCTTTTCCCCGTTGAAGTAGGTTTCGTCACAGTCGTCGATCCGCCCGAGGAAGAGCTGCAGATCCTTGCCGGCCCAGGAGGCGGGAATGTCCACTGCACGGCGGTACCACATCACGCCGTCGACATCGTTGTCAAAGGTGGCCGGAATCGCGCACTCCTGCCAGTTCGAATCGTCGAAGGCGGGCGTTTTCCAGAGCGCCGCGGCCGCGGTTCCTTCGGCGCCGCTGTCGTAGAAACGCTTCTCCCAGGCGGCGAAGTTGCGGGCATTCTTCTTCCACAGTTCCCGCGTCTTCTTCTCGATCTCCGCCTTGGTCAGCCCGGCGGTGGCGATCTTCTCCAGCTCGCGGCGCCGCCCCGCCGAACGATAACCGTCGGCGCTGATCCAGCTCTCGATCGGCGTACCGCCCCAGCTCGAATTGATCAAGCCGATCGGGACATCCAGATCCTGCTGCAGCTGCCGCCCGAAGTAGTAACCGAGCGCACTAAACGGCTTGACCGCTTCCGGCGTGGCGAGGGTCCAGCCCGGACCGGCGATCTCTTCGCGTTCGATGCCCGGCGAAACCGAACGGCGCAGATTGGTGTTGAACAACCGGATTTTCGGATTGTTCGCCCGCGCCGCCTCCCGGTCGCCATTCAGACTGTTCCAAAACTGCCGACCGCTCCAAACCGGCATCTCCATGTTGCTCTGCCCGCTGCAGAGCCAGACTTCGCCGATGAGGACATCGTCGAACCGCACCGGCTGTGCGGTCGGGGCGCCTTCAATCAGAACGGTGTAGGGACCGCCGGCTTCCATCGCGGGCAAGTCGGTGCGCCACTTGCCATGTTCATCTGCCACCGCGGTGGTGGAGTTTGTGCCGATCGTGACTTTGACCGCCTTGCCCGGTTCGGCCGTTCCGCCGATCCGGATCGGCACGTCACGCTGGAGCACCATGTGGTCTCCAAACACTTTGTGCACGGTAAATTTCTCCGCCAGGTCGGGGCTGGAGAACAATGAGCAGGCGCTCAGAAAGAACGCCAGCGCCAGCGTCGAGGCCGGCAGCAACCAGTTCCGCATAGTTGTTTCCTTTCCTTGTGGTGTTGGGAAGTTTTTTTATTATAACCGCGTTTTCCGATTATGCAATCAGAAAAAATGATTTTCGGCTTGATTTTTTTGTCCCCGGGCACTACTTTAAATGCACGATGGAGCATTTCCATTCCGTAAAACTTCAACAAGGAGTCTTTCTCATGGCGACCAGCTACAAAGATCTCGGCCTGGTGAACACTCGCGAACTGTTCAAAAAGGCGGTCAAGGGCGGATACGCGATC
This sequence comes from uncultured Victivallis sp., assembly GCA_964590295.1. Lineage (GTDB taxonomy): Bacteria > Verrucomicrobiota > Lentisphaeria > Victivallales > Victivallaceae > Victivallis. The sequence continues at coordinate 1,090 of CAZPWP010000104.1, read as the reverse complement.
CCCGCGTACAACTTCAACAATATGGAACAGATGCAGGCGATCATTCAGGCCTGCGTCGAAACCGAGTCTCCGGTGATCCTCCAGGTCTCCAAGGGGGCCCGCGAGTATGCCAACCAGACGCTGCTCCGCTACATGGCCCAGGGCGCGGTCGAATATGCCAGGGAGATTTCCGGCGGCAAGGGCATTCCGATCGTTCTGCACCTCGACCACGGTCCGGATTTCGAGACCTGCAAGAGCTGCATCGACAACGGCTTCTCTTCGGTCATGATCGACGGATCCCATCTCCCCTATGAGGAGAACATCGCCGAAACCCGCAAGGTCGTGGAGTACGCCCGCAAATTCGACGTCACCGTCGAAGGGGAACTCGGCGTTCTCGCCGGCGTCGAGGATGACGTCAAGGCGACCTCCCACACCTACACCCGTCCGGAAGAGGTCGAGGACTTCGTCAAGCGCACCGGCGTCGATTCGCTCGCCATCGCCATCGGCACCTCCCACGGCGCCTACAAGTTCAAGCCGGGTGAGAATCCGCGCATCCGTCTCGACATCCTCGCCGAGATCGAAAAGCGCATCCCCGGATTCCCGATCGTTCTGCACGGCTCCTCCAGTGTGCCGCAAGAGCTGGTCAAGATCATCAACGAGCACGGCGGCAAACTCAAGGACGCCATCGGCATCGGCGAGGATCAGCTCCGTGCCGCCGCCCGTTCGGCTGTCTGCAAGATCAACATCGACTCCGACGGCCGTCTGGCGATGACCGCCGCGATCCGCAAGGTCTTCGACGAGAAGCCGGAAGAGTTCGATCCGCGCAAGTACCTCGGCCCCGCCCGTACCGCGCTCAAGGATCTCTATAAGCGCAAGAACGTCGAAGTGCTCGGCTCCGCCGGTCACGCCTGCGACAAGTAATTGCCGCGGATTGATTCGATCGTTTCGAATCCGCCGCCTCCGGTCGGAGGCGGCTTTTTTCGTGCGCCCGGCATGGCGTACGACTACCGGGTGAAAGTCCCGAAGCCGCCCGACAGGGGGAAGGCTGCAGCAACAGGACTTTGGTGTCATCCGCGAGGATGAATCAGAAGGAAGTCCACAGCAAAGCATT
>CAZPWP010000103.1:0-7569 GCA_964590295.1 uncultured Victivallis sp. | reverse complement strand
CGGGTGAGCGCGGCACGATCCAGCACGGTTCCGGTCGGATTGTTCGGTGAGCAGAGGTAGACCAGGTCCACCCGCTCCTCCGGCGGTTCGGGCAAAAAGCCGTTCGCCTCGTCCCCTGTGAGGTAGATGATTCCGGCCAAGCGCCCGTCGGGACCGAATCCGCCGGTGCGTCCGGCCATCACATTGCTGTCGAGGTAGACCGGATAGACCGGGTCGCCGATCGCCACCCGGGCGTCGGCGCTGAAAATCTCCTGAATGTTGCCGACGTCGCACTTGGAGCCGTCGCTCACGAACACCTCGTCGCGGTCGATTTCGATGCCGCGCGCGGTGTATTCGCCACGGATGATCGCGTCGATCAGGAAGTCGTACCCCTGCTCCGGACCGTAACCGCGAAAAGTCGCGGCGTCGGCCATCTCGTCGACGGCGGCGTGCATCGCCTCGATCACCGCCGGAACCAGCGGGCGGGTGACATCGCCGATGCCAAGGCTGATGATCTTCGCGTCGGGATGGGCCGCACGGTAGGCGTCGACCCGCCGCTTGATTCCGGCGAACAGATAGCTTCCGGACAGTTTGAGATAGTTGGAGTTGATTTCACACATTGCTCAGAACCTTTCCATCCAGGCACCCTGAAACACTTCACAGGCGGGCCCGGTCATGTAAACGTGATTGTCTGTTTCGGAGTATTCGATCTGGAGTTCGCCGCCGTCCAGCAGAACGGTGATGCAGCGGCCGGTCCGGCCGGTGACGACACCGGCGACCGTGGTGGCGCAGCTGCCGGTACCGCAGGCGAGCGTCACGCCGCAGCCACGCTCCCATACCCGCATTCTGACCATCTGCGGGCTGATCACTTCGACGAACTCCACATTGGTCTTGTTGGGGAAGAGCGGATCGCGTTCGATCTGCGCGCCCCACTCTTCGAGTTTGACGGCGTTGATATCCGGCACGAAGATGACCGCGTGCGGATTGCCCATCGAGACGCCGACCGCGTCGAGCCGGATGCCGGGCAGATCGAGCGCGAGGCTCCGGGCGTCCGCTTCCGGATCGCCCGCGACCGGAATCTCCCCCCGAAGCAGGCGGGGAGTCCCCATGTCGACTCGGACGGTTCCGTTGTCGAGCACCTTCGGCCGGATGATTCCGGCACGGGTGTGAAGCTCGAACGCTCCCCCCTTCGCGAGCCGGTTCCGCCGGATGTAGAGCCCGACACAGCGGGTGGCGTTGCCGCACATCTCGGTCTCGGAGCCGTCGGAGTTGTAGATGCGCATTTCAAATGCTTCGCCGCCGAGCGGCCGAATGGTCACCACGCCGTCGGCGCCAATGCCGAAATGACGGTCGCAGAGCCGCTCCGCCGCAGCCTGAAAATCGAATCCGGGATTCTTCTCCGGTTCGGCGAGAATGAAGTCGTTGCCGAGCCCCTGCCATTTGGAAAAGATCATCATCCATCCCTCCTCATCTGTTCGTCAAACACATGTGCGACGCGGCGGCCGTCGGCGATGGCGCGCACCACCAGCGAGGCGCCGTTGGCGGTGTCGCCGCAGCAGAAGATGTGCCGCGCCGGATCGGAGAGCACCCGGCCGCGCGGATCGACCGCGAGACCCAGTTCGGCGGCGACGCCTTCGGGAGAAACGCCGGTGAACCCCATTGCCAGCAGCACGAGGTCGGCGTCGATCCGCCGGAGCGAGCCGGGCACTTCAGCGAACTTCAGCGGCCGCCCGACCGGGGAGAACTCCCACTTCACTTCAGCGACCTCGAGCCCGGTCACCCGGCCGTGTTCGCCGAGGAAGGCGCGGGTCGAAACGTTCCATTCGCGCGTCCCGCCCTCGCGGTGGCTCGACGAGGTGCGCAACATATAAGGCCACTCCGGCCACGGGGTCGAAAGCGAACGCTCCTTCGGCGGCTTCGGCATGATTTCGATCTGGAGCACGCTCGCCGCACCTTGCCGGATCGAAGTCCCGACGCAGTCGCTGCCGGTATCGCCGCCGCCGATGACCACCACCCGGCGTCCGGCGGCGGAGACCGGAACGACGGCGGCCTCGCCGCCGATCACCCGGTTCTGCCCCTGGAGAAACTCCAACGCGAAATGGATTCCGTCGAGCTCCCGGCCGGGCAGCCGGAGATCCCGCGCCTGCGGGGTGCCGATCGCCAGAATAACCGCATCGGAACGGCGCGCGAGGTAGGTACCGGAGATATCGCTCCCGACGCGGGTATTGCAGACGAAGGTGATTCCGGAGGCCGCCATGAGTTCCAGCCGACGATCGATCACCGACTTGTCGAGCTTGAAATCGGGGATCCCGTAGCGGAGCAGTCCGCCGGGGGCGGCGTTCGCCTCGTAGACGGTGACAAGGTAGCCGAGCCGGTTGAGTTCATCGGCGGCGGCAAGTCCGGCGGGGCCGGAGCCGATCACCGTCACCCGTATCCCGTTGCGGTGCTCCGGAATGAACGGTTTGACCCAGCCGTTCCGGAAGGCAGTTTCGACCGTCGCCTTCTCCAGCTGACGCACCATCACCGGTTCATCCTCGATGCCGCCGGTGCAGGAGCCCTCGCAGAGTGCCGGGCAAACCCGCGAAGTGAATTCCGGGAAGCTGCTGGTGGTGTTGAGAATCTCCCACGCCCGGCGCCAGTCGCCCGCGGCGACCGCGGAGTTGATCTCCGGAATGACGTTGCTGAGCGGACACCCCGCGCCGTGGCAGAAGGGAATACCGCAATCCTTGCAGCGGGCCGACTGTTCGGCGATCTCCGCACAGGAGAGCGGACGCTCCACCTCTTTAAAGTCTCTCCGGCGCTGTTCGACCGGGCGGTAGATATCGTGAATTCTGTTGTTCATGATGCAGTTCTCCTTATTCACATTCCCGGATCAATTCGCTTCCTTGCGGCGGTCGACCGCCTCGGCGTCTTCGCGCGCCATCCTGCCGAGCGCCTGCCGGTACTCGACCGGGAACACCTTGACGAAGCGGGGCCGTTCATTCTCCCAGTCATTGAGGATCAATGCCGCCCGGGCGCTGCCGGTGCGTTCGAGGTGCTCCCGCAGCAGAGCGAGAAGCTCCGCCTCATCCTCGGAACCGGGCAGGACCGTTTCAAGGTCGACCGAACCGGGATTGCAGCGCAGGTCGAAATCGCTGGTCTCATCGTAGACATAGGCGATGCCGCCGGTCATGCCCGCGGCGAAATTGACGCCGGTGGGACCGAGAATGACCACCCGGCCGCCGGTCATGTATTCGCAGCCGTGGTCGCCGACCCCTTCGGCCACCAGCGTGACGCCGCTGTTGCGGATGGCGAACCGTTCGCCCGCCTGTCCGTTGAGGAAGATCTTGCCGGAGGTTCCGCCGTAGCCGATGACGTTTCCGGCGATGACATTCTCGTGCGCCGCAAACGCCGCCTCCGGTTCGGGACGGATCACGATGCAGCCGCCGGAGATTCCCTTGCCGACGAAGTCGTTCGCCTCGCCGTAGAGGACGAATTCCATGCCGGGAGCGAGGAAGGCGCCGAAGCTCTGCCCGGCGCAGCCGGTGAATTCCACCTTGATGGTATCCGGCGGCAGCCCCTGTGCACCGCGCCGGGCGACCACTTCACCGGAGAGTTCGGTGCCGACCGTGCGGTTGACGTTGGCGATCCGGCGCGAAAGCGCGACCGGCGTGCCGTCATCGACGTGCGGCAGCAGTTCCGGCAGCAGTTCTCCGCGGTCGAAGTTCACCAGTTCTTCCCGGGGCCGGGAGGCGTCGAACCGCACCGCACTTCCCTCCGCCGGCTGGAAGATCCGGCTGAAGTCGAGGTGGCGCGCCTTGTAGAAATCGATCGCCCGGTTCATGCGCAGAAGATCGGTGCGGCCGACCGCCTCGTCGAGCGAACGCAGTCCCAGCTTCGCCAGAAGTTCGCGCACATCCTCGGCGAGGAAGCGGAGGAAGTTCTCTATGTATTCCGGCCTGCCGGAGAAGCGCTTGCGAAGTTCCGGATCCTGGGTGGCCACCCCGACCGGGCAGCAGTTCTCGTGGCACTTGCGCATCATCACGCAGCCCAGGCAGACCAGAACCGTGGTGGCGAATCCGAACTCCTCGGCGCCGAGCAGCGCGCCGATCACCACGTCACGGCCGGTCTTGAGCTGACCGTCGATCTGCAGCCGCACCCGCGAGCGCAGTTCGTTGAACACCAGCGTCTGCTGCGCTTCGGCCAGCCCCAGCTCCCACGGCAGTCCGGCGTGCTTGATGCTGGTGAGCGGCGACGCGCCGGTGCCGCCGTCGTGCCCGCTGATCAGCACCACGTCGGCATGCGCTTTGGCGACGCCCGCGGCGACGGTGCCGACCCCCACTTCGGAGACCAGCTTGACCGACACCCGCGCCGCCGGATTGGCGTTGCGCAGATCGTAGATGAGCTGGGCGAGATCCTCGATCGAATAGATGTCGTGGTGCGGCGGCGGCGAGATCAGCGTCACGTTCGGCATCGAATGGCGGATCCGCGCAACGAAGTCGTTGACCTTGTGTCCGGGGAGCTGTCCGCCCTCGCCGGGCTTCGCGCCCTGCGCCATTTTGATCTGCAGATCCTTCGCGTGGCGCAGATAGTCGATGGTCACGCCGAAGCGGCCGCTGGCGATCTGCTTGATCGTACTGGTGCGGTTCTCGCCGTGCGGACCGGGCTGATAGCGGTCGGAATCCTCGCCGCCCTCGCCGCAGTTGCTCATCGCGCCGAGACGGTTCATCGCGATTGCGATCGCCTCGTGCGCCTCGGGACTGAGCGAACCGAGCGACATAGCGCCGGAGACGAAGTGGTGAATGATCGACTCGACGCTTTCGACCTCTTCGAGCGGAACCGGCTCGGCGGGGGCAAATTCAAACAGTCCCCGCAGTGTGCAGAGCCGGGTGGCCTGCTGATCGATCAGATTGGAGTAGACGCGGAACTTCTCCCGGTTCCCGCTCTGAACCGCCTGTCGGAAAGCGGCCAGCGATTCCGGTGTCCAGAGGTGGTTTTCGCCGTCGCGGCGGTAGCGGTACTGGCCACCGTCCGGAAGCAGCCCGGCGCCGCGTCCGTCGGTGGGTAAAGCCGCTTCGGCACGCCGCCGCTCCGCCTCGGCGGCGATCTCCTCCAGACCGATGCCGCCAATCCGGCTGGCGGTGCCGGGGAAGTAGCGGTCGATCAGGTCGGAATTGAGGCCGACCGCTTCGAAAATCTGTCCGGAACGGTAGCTGCGCAGCGTCGAGATGCCCATCTTGGACATCACTTTGAGCAGCCCCTTGTCGACCGCGTTGATGTAGTTTCCGGCCGCCGTCACCGAATCGACCGCGATCACTCCGGAACGGGCGAGCTGGCTGACCGTCTCCAGCGCGAGATAGGGGTTGACCGCCGTCGCGCCGAAGCCGAGCAGCAGCGCGAAGTGCATGATTTCGCGCACTTCGCCCGACTGGACGATGATGCCCGCCTCCGGGCGGAGCCCGGCCGCTGTCAGCGCGCGGTTGACTGCGGCGGTCGCCAGCAGCGACGGAATCGGCGTGGTGTTCTCCGACGGGGTGCGGTCGGAGAGCACGAGAATCCGATGGTCGGAACGCACCGCCTCGACCGCGTCGGCTGCGAGTTTCTCCAGCGCAAGTTCCAGCGCGCCTCCGCCGCCGCCCGCCGAAAACTCCAGCGGCAGCAGCTTCGACTCGAAGTCCTGCTGGCCGACCGCTTCGAGCCGGGCGAGTTCGTCGTCGGTGATGACCGGACGCGGCAGTTTGATCAGCCGGGCGTTGAGCGGCGTATCAACCAGGATGTTGCCCCGGTTGCCGATGTAGGTGGTGAGGCTCATCACCAGCTCTTCGCGGATCGGGTCGATCGGCGGATTGGTAACCTGCGCGAAAAGCTGCTTGAAGTAGTTGAAGAGCAGCTGCGGCCGGTCAGAAAGCACCGCCAGCGCGGCGTCGTTGCCCATCGAGCCGACCGGTTCGTGCCCGGTCGCCGCCATCGCCCGGATGATGAGTTCGACATCCTCGCGGGTGTAGCCGAAGCGCTTCTGCATGGCGACCAGATCATCCGCCACCTCGGAGGGGGTGATTTCGGTGAAGAGGCCGTGAACGGAGATCTTGTTCTCCTCCACCCAGCGCCGGTAGGGGAGACGCCGGGCGGCGGTGTTCTTGATTTCGCCGTCCCGGATGAGCCGGTGGTGTTCGAGGTCGAGATAGATCATCTCCCCCGGACGAAGCCGCCCCCTGCGCACCACCTCGGCGGCGGAAAGATCCAGCACGCCGGTTTCGGAGGCGAGCACGAAGAGTCCGTCGCGGCAGAGGGTGTAGCGGGCCGGACGCAGTCCGTTGCGATCGAGAATCGCTCCGGCGTTGACGCCGTCGGAGAAGGCGACCGCGGCGGGCCCGTCCCACGGCTCTATCAAGGCGGAATGGTATTCGAAAAAGGCGCACACATCGCGACCGAGGTGGTAACTCTTCCCCCACGCCTGCGGTATCAGCATCAGCATCGCGTGTGAAAGCGGACGCCCGGCGGCGACCAGCAGTTCAAACATGTTGTCGAGGCAGGCGGAATCGCTCTGTCCGGCCGGAATCAGCGGCAGCAGCTTCTTCAGATCGTCGCCGAACAACTCGCTGGCGAGGCTGGATTCGCGGCTGTGCAGATGGTTGAGGTTGCCCCGTAGCGTGTTGATTTCGCCGTTGTGGGCGAGGTAACGGAACGGGTGCGCGAGATTCCAGGTCGGAAAGGTGTTGGTGCTGTACCGCTGGTGGACCAGCGCCAGCGGCGAGCGGAAGAGTTCATCGCCGAGGTCGGGATAGAACTTCTCCAGCTGGGTGGCCAGCAGCAGCCCCTTGTAGACGATGCTGCGCGCGGACATGCTGCAGATGTAGCATTCCGGCACCGCCTTTTCGATCAGGCGGCGTATCACGTAGAGCTTGCGTTCGAACGCGGCGGGCGACGGGAACGCCCCGCCGTTGATGAAGAGCTGGCGGATCCGCGGGCAGCTCTCGCGCGCAGCGCGTCCGATCTCCTCCGGATGAACCGGCACCTCGCGCCAGGCGATCACCCGCCCGCCCTCGTCACCGACGATCTTCTCGATCTGCGCCTCGCAGCCGGCGCCGCCGAAGAGCATCGCAACACCATAGCGCCCCGGCTCCGGGAGGGCCTCCCCCATCTCGCGCCGGAAAAATTCGTGCGGAAGCGCCAGCAGCAGTCCGGCACCGTCCCCGGTGTCGGGGTCGCCGCCCGCAGCGCCGCGGTGCATCAATCGTTTGAGTACGGTCAATCCCATCTCCACTATCCGGTGACTCGGGCGGTTGTTGAGGTCCGCCACCAGTCCGACGCCGCACGCGTCATGCTCGTGGGCGAAGCTGTAGAGGCCGCGGTCCGGCACCGGGGGCGCCGTGAAATTCCGCCGTTGCAATTGCTGTCGATCCTGTTCCATAGTTCCAGAGCTCCTTCCTGCTGTTGAACTGAACATTCGGCAGGAAAATAGCAGAAAGCGTGCCAAATCCGTTTCCGCCGTCCCTTCCCTGTCCCCTCCCCGCCGTGGCTTTACAAAATCGTAAAATGGAGTTCATTGTTTTACATTTTTGTAAAGCAATTTTAAAAAGAAACCGCCTCTGCCCCGCTCGAAAAAAGTTG
>CAZPWP010000102.1:0-7576 GCA_964590295.1 uncultured Victivallis sp. | reverse complement strand
AGTCGAGCGGAGCCGCTCCGGCGATTGAGGAGTTGCCGGGCACCGCCCGGCAATGTAAGGCCCGGAGGGCCGCATGCGGAGAAGCCGGCAGCACGGTCCCGTTTTCTCACGGGCGGGGAGGTCTGGAGGGCGTCCGGCCCTCCAGCTCCCACATCTCTTGTTTCGCTTCGGCAGTCTGCCCGTCTCCCCCCCCCGCCATGGGGCTGGCTGGGCGCTTACGTCGGAAAACCGCTGGCAGCGGTGGTCGCCCGGATGATTCCTTCGCGGTTGCTCCGCTGCGGAACGGGCGGCTCCCGGCGGCTTACACGGTGCGGAATCGGGAAGAGCGTGAGTTCATTGTTTTTTTTTCGTCGCAGTCCGGGATTGCGCCGGAGCCGGTGAGGGCGTGGAGGAGGAGGCTTTTCCGCTCTCCTCAGCTGTCGTCTCCTTCGGACTCTTTTCCGCTCTGCGCCTCTCTTCGGCCTTGCGGCGGAGTTCGGCTTTGCGCTTTTCGGCCGCTTGGCGGCGGAGTTCGGCGCGTCGTTTGGCTTCGGCGGCGGCGCGCCGGAGCGACTGCACCTCGTCGCGAATCGCTTCCAGTCGCTCCAGATCGCGGCGGATCTCCGCGTCGTTGTCGGGGGTCAGCCGCTCCATGATCTCGCGTCGCTCCTGCTGGAGGACCTGTTCGGAGTCACTCAGCGGCAGTACTTTTTCCCGTCTGGCGCCGACCTTGATGATCTCGCCGAGCTGCATCGGCACGGTGAGCTTGTCCGGCACAAACCGGGTGGCGCTGCGCTGGATCGGCACTAGAATGTGCGCCGGACGCTCTCCGGTGATCAGCCCGAGTTCCTCCAGTTCGAAGTGGCGGTGGAAGGCTCGACGGAAGGAGTTCGCTTCCCAAGTCCGGCCGATGAAGTAGACGGGGTGACCCGCTTTCTGTTTTTCTTCGAAGAAGTTCCGCAGTTTTTCGTACAGTTTCCCGTAATTGAGGCCGCCGAGTTCGTCGCGCAGTTCAAGGGCGCGGATCTTCTGGAGTCCCGCCGCCTGCGCGTCGAGCGAACGGCTGATCGTATCTCGGATCTGCTTGACATTCAGAATGTAGGCCGGATAGAGCTGCCAGCGCCGTTCGAAGTCGAGTTCGTTGAGAATTCCGGAACTGGCGATGATGACCGCGCCTTCCGGAATCCGGTTGCGGAGCACCTCCAGCCGGACCAGCTGCTGAAAATCCGCCGCCGCCTTGCTCTCACACAGTTTGGCCGAACCGACCACTCCCCAGGTGAGCTGCACGGCCGCGAGCGCGAGGAGGGAGATCCGCGCGAGCCGTCGTCCCGGCAGGCGTCGGACCACCCGTCGCAGCGAGAGCAGCGAGAGCAGGAGCACCGCAGGAATCAACGGCACCAGAAAACGCATCGCTCCGGTACCGCCGCTCTCCGGCGCCCAGTAGTACATGAGGTAGAGCACGAAGGTCGGCGCGAGCCAGATCAACCAGAAGACGAGCCGCCGCCACCGGAACCGCAGGAAGAGCAGGGCGAAGGCGCCGAGCGGACCGATCACCGAGAGGAAGAACTCCGGCACGTAGATGCGCAGGTTGCTCAGAAGGAAGGAGGGCACGAAGGCACTCGATTCATCGGTGAGCGAGTAGCCGCTCCGCCACGGCGCTCCGTAGGCGTGCCAGTGGAAGAGCGCCATCGCGCCGAAGGGAATCGCCGCCCCTGCTGCGAGGCCGAGCAGAAGATTCCGCCGTTTTGTCTTCCGGGCGAAGAGAAACGCCGCCGCCGTCGGCACCAGAATCAGCAGAAAGTCGGTGTAGCGGATTCCGGTGCAGTAGGCGATCAGGAATCCGGCGGTGAAGGCGAGCAGAATGCGGATCCACTGCCGTCTCTGCGGCGCGAGGGCGGCGAAGAAGGCTGCCATCCCCCAGACGAAAAGCGCGAGGCTCGGGGTGTGAGAGTTCTTGGTGACGGCGAGTGCAGAGAGGACCGGTGAACCGATCGCCGCCGCGGTGGCGAAGAGAGCGTACCACGGTCCGAGGAAGAAGCGGGCGAGCACGAAGATTCCCGCCGCGGCGAGGACCGCCCCCCACAACGTCGCATAGAAACCGCCGCCCGGTCCGAGCATCGCGTTCATTCCGGCGGCCAGCAGCGGGTAGAGCGGCGGATACTTCGGATAGTATTCGCCCCGGTCATTGACGACCCACATCGACCCGATGAATTCGAGCTTGTCGATCGGTTTCCGATAGAATTTCCCCTCCAGATTGAAGGTTCTGGCGCAGACGTGATAGCCGTTCTGGTCGGTTCCGCCGGTGACCGGCACGAGGTAGTGCAGCAGCGCCCAGGTGTAGAAGAGGAGCAGCCCGCCGAGCAGAATCAGCGGGAGAACTCCGGATGCCCCGAGCCGTTTGAAATCCATAACCGTCGACCTCTGGTTGTCCGCGATGACGCGATTTCAATGTAGACCCGGCTCCGCGTTTTTTCAATACACTCCGCCGCTTTTTTCCGCAAAAAGGGAGAGAATGCGAAAAAAGAAGGAAAAAAATCTGCTTTCAGGGTTGTAAAAGTTGTTTTTTGTAGTAGAATAGGTACAGATAGGTATAAATAGGGATAATTAGGGATGGCATCTGACGCGACAACACTGTTCCAGGGATTGTTTCTCGGGGAGTATGACCACACACTGGATGCCCAGTGCCGGGTCTCGCTGCCGAGCGACTGGCGGAACCGGGAGGGGAACACCGGGCTGGTGCTCATTCCCGCGCGCGGGAAGGCGCTGGTGCTGCTGCCGATTCAGACCTTTCTGGAGTTCGTCGAGAAGGCGAAGAAGCTGGCGATCGCCAATCCGAAGATGCAGATGGCGTTCGCCTATCTGGGGGCGCGTTCGCGGCAGTGCCGGTGCGATAAGCAGGGGCGGATTGCGCTCGACCGGAAGATGCTCGATGAAATCGGCGTCGGGACGCAGCTCAAGCTGATTGGAGCGGTCACCCACATCCGGCTGACCGCTCCGGAAAACTGGGTGGTTCCGGACGATGAGGCGAGTTTGAATATGTATCTGGATGAAATTCAGAAGGTCAGCGACGACTCCGGCGATATCGCCGGGCTGCTGGGCGGAATTCTGGGGAAGAGGTGAGGCGTGAGCGGTGAATTCCATCATGTGCCGGTGCTCAGCCGGGAGGTGCAGGAGTATCTCGTCTTTCCCGATTCTCCGGCGCGGCTGATCGACGGGACCGTCGGCGGCGGCGGCCACAGCGCGCAGCTGCTGAAACGCTACCCGCAGCTGGAGCTGCTCGGTATCGACCGCGATGACGCCGCGCTGGAGAAGGCGGCCGAGACGCTCGCGTTTGCCGGGGAGCGGGTGACGCTGGTGCGCGGCAATTATTCGGAACTTGCGTTGCACGCGCGCGAAAAGGGTTGGAATGAAGTGGACGGCATCCTGCTGGATATCGGCGTTTCGTCGCCGCAGCTGGATCAGCCGGAGCGCGGTTTTTCGTGGCGTGCCGACGGTCCGCTCGACATGCGTATGGACCGGCGGGAGGCGCTCACGGCGAGCCGCTTCCTCAATCGGGGGAGCGGGGAGGAGCTGGCGCGGGTGTTCCGGGAGTATGGTGAACTCCCCGGGGCACGGCGTCTGGCGGCGGCGGCCGTCGCCCGGCGTGAGACGAAGCCTTTTGCGACTGCTGCCGACCTGGTGGAGTTGTGCGACGATGTTCTCGGCAAGTCGAAGAAGGGGCATCTTCCGGCGCCGACGCTGGTGTTTCAGGCGTTGCGGATCTTCGTCAACGACGAGCTCGGCGAACTGGAGCGTGCGCTGCCGGAGGCGGTGGCGCTGCTTCGGACCGGCGGACGGATCGTGGTGATCGGCTTTCACTCGCTGGAGGACCGGATAGTGAAGAACTTTTTTCGGGATGCGGCGGCGGAGTGCACCTGTCCGCCCGGCCTGCCGGTCTGCGTCTGCGGCGCGACCCCGTCGCTGCGGGTGTTGACCCGCAAGGTGATCACCGCGCAGCCGGATGAACTGGAGAACAACCGTCGTGCGGCGCCGGCCCGGCTGCGCGCGGCGGAGAAAATTGCAGCAAAAACGATGAAATAGAGCAGCAGACAGGAGAATATGGTATGAACATTCAACCCGGAAAAACCAAATGTGTCCGCAAGGCCCGTCCCGTTCATCAGGGGTCGCCGGGAGGGAAACTCGCGGCGCTTTTCCGGTTCGCGTTTGTCGTCGCCGCGGTGGCGGGGCTGCTCAACACCTACATCTTTCTCAACCAGAAGATCACCGAGACCGAGCGCGCCATCCGGCGGACGCAGCGGGAACTGCACCAGACCGAGCGGGAGATCGCCCAGCTGCGCATCCGCAAAGAGCAGCTCAGCGCCTGGCCGCACATCCGTGCGATGATCGCCCGGTTCGACCTCCGGCTCCGCGAAGCGGCGCCCGGTCAGGTGAGCAGGATCGCCATTCTCTCCCCGGGACAGGCGGCGCGTATGCCGCTGGAATCGGTGGCGTCCGCCGCTCCCGCCGTGCAGCGGGCGAACACGGTGCGCAACTGATTTGCGCAACGGTTTTGAAACGGCAGGATTCCGGCCATGTTGAGCAGCAATGACAGCATCCGTCTCCGCTTGAAACTGGCGGCGGTTCTGGTACTGGTTCCGGTGACGGGATACCTGATCGCCCGGCTTTACATCGTACAGGTGAAGTCCCATGCCGAATATCTGCAGAAGGCGCGGGCGCGGTATACCGCCACCCGTGTCACCAGCGGCAAGCGGGGCGAGATCTTCGATATGACGGGCAATCTGCTGGTCAGCAACAGTCCCTGTGTCTCGATCACCGCCGATCCCGGCAACCTCACCGGGGAGGAGCAGCGGCGCAGACTGGCGTTCATTCTGGCGAAACACCTCGACCGGGATTACAGTTACTTCTACAGGCGGCTCAATCCGCTGCGTCCCAAACGGGGGGAGAAGGGGGAGGTGCTCACCAATCCGGACGGTACGTCGATGATGGTTCCCTCCCGCTACGCGGTGATCGAGAAGCGTGCATCGCTGGAGGTGGCACAGAAAATCCGCGAACAGGTGCGGGTCAACCGGATCAACGCGCTCTTCTTCCGGGATGGTTACATACGTACCTACCCGAAAGAGACGATGTTGTCGAACGTGCTTGGCTACACCAATGTCGTCGATGACAGCGATGTGCCCCAGATCGGGCTGGAGAAGCAGCTCAACCGGCAGATGACCGGCGACACCGGCCGGGAACGGTATGAGCGCACACTGGACGGTCTGCCGCTCTCCTACGGCCTCCACGAACTGGTCAAGGAGAGCCGCGACGGGTGGAATATCTACCTTACAATCCGGGAGCCGATTCAGGCGATTCTGGAGGAGGAGCTGGACGCCGCCTATGCCAGATGGAATCCGGCCACCCTGTATGCCGCGATTGCCGAGCCGAAGACCGGCAACATCCTTGCCATTGCGCAGCGGCCGACCTTCAATCCGAATATCCGTTCGACCTACACGCCGCAGGCGGTGCGTACCCGTATTGCCGAGGATGGATTCGAACCCGGATCGATCATTAAGCCCTTCACCATCGGCAAAGCGCTCGACTGGGGCGTGGTCACGCCGGAGACGGTGATCGACTGCGACAAGGGGGCCTGGGTCTATCTCGGGAAGGTGCTGCGCGACTCCCACCCCTGCGACAAGCTGACCGTTGCCGGGGTGATTCAGAAATCCAGCAACGTCGGCACCGCGAAGGTGGCAATGATGCTCGGCGAGCAGCGGGTGTACCAGGCGTTGAAACTTTTCGGTTTCGGCGAGAAGACCGGACTGCCGTTCCCGACGGAGACCCGCGGACTTCTGCCGCCGGTCCGGCGCTGGGACGGGCTTTCGATCACCCGTTTTCCGATTGGCTACGGCGTGCGGGTGTCGCCATTGCAGATGCTCCGGGCCTACTGCGCGCTGGCCAACGGCGGACGAATGACGCAATTGCGGCTGATCGACCGCATCGTCGACCCGGAAACCGGGACGGTCACGCAGATGCCGATTCCGGAGCCGGTCCGGCTCTTCGAGCACCCGGAGGCGCACCGTCAGTTGATCGAAATGATGATACAGGTGACGCGTCCCGGCGGAACCGCGGTCAAGGCGGCGATTCCGGGATACGAGGTGGCAGGCAAGACCGGCACCAGCCGAAAATACATTCCGGGGAAGGGATATGCTTCGGGGAAGTACTTCTCCAGTTTCGTCGGATTTGTCCCGGCCCGCTCTCCCGCGCTGGTGATGCTGGTGACGGTGGATGAGCCGAATGGGGCCTACTACGCCGCCACCGTCGCCGCGCCGACCTTCAAATCGACTATGACGCGCGTGCTGCGCCATCTGAACATTCCGCCGGATCCGGCGCTGCTCGACTCCGGCAACGGAAAACCCGCGAGGAATACGCCATGAAACTTCATTTGCCACAGAATTGCCGCCTGCTCTTCCGCTCCGTTTCCGGAGGGCCGGAACGATGACCCGTCTTCACTTCATCGGCATCGGCGGCATCGGCATGAGCGGACTGGCCGCGATGTGCGCCGACAACGGATATCAGGTTTCGGGGAGCGACCGCGGCGCGGACCGCCCGGAGAACCGGCGGATCATCGACGCGCTGGAGCTGCAGGGAATCACCATCTATCCGCAGGACGGTTCCGGCGTCCGCGCGTCCCGTCCCGATTTTCTGGTCTACTCCACTGCGATCGAGAAGGATAATCCCGATTTTGCCGCGGGGGAGGGGATTCCCAGGCTCCACCGCTCCGAACTGCTCGAGCGGGTGATCGGTGAGGCGTGCTTCGGCTGTACCGTCGCGGTGACCGGCAGCTGCGGCAAGAGCACCGTCACCGCCTATCTCGCCGAGACGCTGACCAATCTCGGCGCCGACCCGGCCTGCCTTGACGGCGCGTTGATCAAGCGGTTCCGGGGCGGCCGGTTTGCCGGAAACTACCGGCCCGGTGGCGGAAAGTTCTTCGTCTACGAAGCCGACGAGAGCGACAAGAGCCTGGTCCGGTATTCCCCCGATTACGCGATCATCCTCAACATGGGGACCGACCACTACGACAAAACGGAGCAGGCGCGCGTCTTCGCCGAGTTTCTCGGCCGCGTCCGGAAGGGTGCGGTGCTCGAACGCGTGGTTTACGAGGCGGTGAAGGCGCAGCTTCCGGCCGGACTCGAGGTGCGGATCATCGACTCGGAACCGCGTCCGGACTCCCGTTACGCCGTGCTCGACTACCGGATCGCCACCCGGGCCGAGGCGATCTATTGCCACGGCCGCCGCGCCCGGATCGCCCCCGCCGGCGACCGCGCTGTGCTCGATGCCGAAGGGGCGACCAACCTGCTCTCCATCTACGGATTGCGCGCCGAGGAGTGCCGGATCGAAAGCAGTACGCCCCTGGCGGAGTTCACCGGCGGCCGCCGTCTGGCGCTGCCGCAGGGGGGATTTCACACGGCGATGAATGCGCTGGCGATCGATGCGTTGCTGGAGATGATCGGCTTCGGTGAAGAGGAGGTGCTCGAGGCGCTGGAACGTTTCGACGGAGTCTGGCGGCGGAACGATTTCGCCGGGACCACCGCCTCCGGCGAGCTGGTTTACGACGATT
>CAZPWP010000101.1:0-7626 GCA_964590295.1 uncultured Victivallis sp. | reverse complement strand
TTTCTCCGAAGAGAAGTTCGATTTCTTCCCGTCGGAGGAGAAAGAGGCTTGACCTTCCCGCTCCGTAAGGACGGAGATTCGAAAGAGGGGAGGGGCGGATGAAAACGATGATCGCAGTTCTTGTCGTCTTCACTCTGTCCGCGGTACAGGCTGTCGAACGAAATTTCATGGACCGTTGCGTCGCGTTCGATGGAACGGGACAGCTGCTCCCTCCGGGATTCCGGCGAAAAGATCCGGAAGGGATGCAAAATCCGACCGGAAAGCGGCGTATAACCCGCCGCTTCCTGCCGTTTTCGTCCCCGGCGAGCCGGGCGGCTGTTCACTCCGCACGCATCCAGACCGCCATGCGGGCCGGTCCGCGGTTCTGCCAGAGCGCGTAGGGAATCGCCAGAAATTCGGTCTCTCTCCGCTCCGGTTCGCCACGGTAATAGAGTGCTTCGCCGGAGCAGTCCAGCTCCTCCTGCGCGCGGCCGCGGATGGCGACGGTCCCGGCCGGAAGTCCGGGCGCTTCCACCAACGTAAACTCCTGCCGGGCAGGCAGAATCAGCCGCGGAATCCGATCGCCGTTATCGATGCTCTCCAGCGCGTAGACCAGCGGCCCTCGCATCAGGGCGATCCTGCCGGTGTCGGAGGTGACCCGCCAGTGGGCGCGCATCACTTCGACCGGCATTGCCAGAGCGAGTTCCAGATAGTCGCCGCTCTGCCATTTGCGTTCCAGCGTAATGTATCCCTCTGCCGGAACGGCGGTAACGGGGGCGCCGTTGAGCAAGAGCCGGAAGTCGCGGCACCAGGCGGGGATGCGCAGCGCCAGACGGAACTTCCCGCCGTGCCGGATCGTCACTGGAATCGCGCCGTCGTAAGGATAGCGGCCGCCGAGCTCCACTTCCCCCTCCTCGAAGCGATAGAATCCCGCCGCCGGAATATCGATCCGGAACTCTCCCGGCCGGGCCGTGAAGGTGAAATTCCCCAGCTGCGGCAGGAAGCGGCAGTAGCTGGTCGGGCAGCAGGAACAGTCGAACCAGGGCTGCCGTTCTGCACAGATGGTGTTGTGCACAAACGTATTGGCGTCGACCTCGTGCAGATTGGCGTAGAAGTACTGGTCGCCGTGGAGGCTGATTCCGCTCAGCGCGCCGTTGTAAAGTGCCTGTTCCATGACGTCGGCGAATTTGCCGCGTCCGGTGTATTCCAGCATCCGCCGGGCGAAGAGGACCAGCGCCATGGTCGCACAGCTTTCCGCATAGGAGGTGTCGTTCGGCAGATTCCAGTCGACGGTGAACTGTTCCTGAATGGGGGTGGAACCGCACCCGCCGGTGATGTACATCCGCTTCTGCGCGATGCTGTCGAACATCCGTTCACAGACGGCGAACAGCTCCTTGTCCTGCGTGGCGACGGCGACGTCGGCCATGCCGGAGTAGAGATAGAGGGCGCGGACGCTGTGTCCCGCCGCATCCTGTTCCTCCCGGACCGGTCGCGCCGCCTGCCGGTTCGCAAGCTGTTTTCTGCTCAACGACTCGCCTCGTTCGGCGGCCTCTTCCTCGAAATAATTCGGCAAGGTGCCGCGGCGGTCGATGAAGAACTTCGCAAGGTCGACATATTTTTTCTCTCCGGTCGCATCGGCGAGCTTGCAGAGGGCGAGTTCCAACTCTTCGTGGCCGGGATAGCCCTGCTTCTGATCCGCTTCGGGGCCGAAGACGGTTGCGATGTAGTCGGCGTAGCGGGCGAGCGCGTCGACGAATTTGCGGTTCCCGGTGGCGTGAAAGTGGGCGACGGCGGCTTCGATCAGATGGCCGGCGCAGTAGAGTTCGTGGCCGTCGAAGAGATTCTTCCAGCGGTTCTCCGGTTCTACCCGGGTGTAGTAGGTGTTGAGGTAGCCGTCCGGCTGCTGGGCGGAGATGACCAGATCGACGAACCGGTCGAGTTCATCCGCCGCGGCCTGATCCTCCGGATGGAGTTCCACCATGTAGGCCATCCCCTCGAGCACCTTGGCGAAGTCGGAGTCGAAGAAGCGGTGCGGCCGGTTCGGCATGCCCGGTTTCCACTCGAGACGGAAACAGTCGATCCGGCCGGTCTCCCGGCACTTCTCCACCGAAGAGGGAATGGTGACGCTGCGGCAGCTTTCGATGCGCGGTGCGAACACCGGATCGCGCAGGATGGCGGAAAATGACTGATTCATCTCTGGACTCCTTTCTCCGTTCGACGGACGATTATTTTTGTCTGCATTTATTATAGCGTTGTTTGCAATTTTCCGGAAGGGGGATAAAGTATCATAAACAGAGGACAATTCCGACATGACCGCAACCGATGAGACGCTTTGCCGGGTGATCAGCGCCGGCCGGTTCATCTCCCGGGGGAAGGGGCGTCACGCCACCCGGGTGATCGACTCCCATGAGCTGATTCTGGTGATTTCCGGCGTGCTGGAGATGTTCGAAGAGGAGCAGCGTTTCCGGGTGGAGGCCGGGGAGTATCTGGTTCTTTCGCCCGGCCGGCGTCACGGCGGAATCGGCGCCTACGGGGCGGATCTCTCCTTCTTCTGGTGCCATTTTCTGCCCCGGAGCGAAGCGGGGGAGGCGCGGCTTGCCGCGCTCGCCGGTACGGCTCCGGCGGCCCGACCGGGGCGGTTCGCGGATTACTTTTCACTGCTGCTCGCCGAACAGCGCGAGACGCGGAGCGCGTCGGAGTCCGGCGGGCGGAGTCTGGATCTGCTCGGCGAACTTCTGCTGGCGGAAGCGGCGCGTCCGGCCGCCGGGGAGAATGCCGTTGCGGCAGCGGGGACGGTTCCGGAACAGGCCGAGGAGCTGATCCGGCTCCATTTCGAAGAGGCGATTTCGACGGCGACGCTCGCGCGGGAGCTGGGCTGCCATCCCGATTACCTCGGGCGGCTCTACCGGGAGCGATTCGGGTGCACGGTGATCGACGCGATCAACGACGCGCGAATCGCGTACGCGAAACGGCTGCTGGTAAACAGTCACCTGTCCGTCAAGGAGATCGCCTTTGAATCCGGCTTCAACGATCCGGTCTATTTCCGGCGGCAGTTCTTCCGGCGGGCGGCGATGACGCCCGGGGAGTACCGGCGATGCCGGCTGGGCGGACATATCAATACCGAATGAGGAAGAACCCCGTTTTTTTCGAAGCTGTTTCGGGATTTTTCCGGAAAAACGGGACAGACCGGAGGAATTTTTGTTAAAATCCATGATTCGGATTGAGATAATTCGGAAACGGTATTATATTAATAACGCATTTGTTAAAATTCAGCAGCGGAGTTTGTTGATTGTTATGCAGAAGATCATGTTGAGCGGCAAGATTCACAATGCCCGTCTGACGGCTTGTATGCTCGATTACGAAGGCAGTCTGGAGATCGATCCGGTACTGCTGGATGAAGCGGGGATTCTCCCGTATGAGAAGATTCTCGTGGTGAACCGGAACAACGGGAAACGGCTGGAAACCTATGCGATTCCCGGGGAACCCGGGAGCAGGGTGTTCTGTCTCAACGGGGCGGCGGCACATTGCGGGAGCGTCGGCGACGTGGTGACCATCATGGCGTTCAGCGTCTGTTCCGAGACGGAGGCCGCGGTGATTTCGCCGACGGTGATCGTGCTGGATGAGAAGAATGAGATCATCATGCGCAAAGGCCGGGCACGTCACTGACGAAGGGCGGCGATGAAGAGCGCGCGCGGACAGGTGCTGGCGGAATATGCCGCAATGCTGGCATGCGCGGCGCTGCTGGCGATTGCGCTCCTGGCGTTGAGTTCCGGCATGTCGGTGTACGGCCGCCGTTTGATTGAACTGGTGAGTTTCGATATTCCCTGAACCATAAGAAGAAGCGGGAGGAAAGTGAGATGGGAGTCATTCGCAACCGGAAGAGAAGAGCCCAGCGCGGGCAGGCCATCGTGGAATACATCATTCTGGTGGTCATCATCGCCCTCGGCGCACTGTTTGTGCTGGCCAACTTCAGCGACCGTCTCCGTGACATGATTACCGGTGTCACCGTCACTCTCGGCGGCGAGGCGGATGCGACGGCGGACCGCAGCAGTCTGGACATCGTTCAGGAGCTCGACAAGACCGGCGTCGATTGATCGATTTCCCGGCATGGATGCCCTCCGGAACATTTTCCGTCGAATCCCGCCGGATTTCCGCTGGGGGATCGGCGTTTTCCTTCTCGCGATCCTGCCGTTTCTTCCCTGTGCGGGCTATCCCTTTCTGATCGAATGGGATGACGGCCGCTTTGTACTGTTCAACGAACGGCTGATTCCATCGTGGGAGAATGCGTTGCACCTCGCCACGCACCCTTTTCAGACGCTCTACACGCCGCTGCCGATGCTGTCGCTGATGGTTGACCGTCTGCTCTTCGGCACCGCGCCGGCGGGATATCACTGGCACAATCTGCTGCTGCACGGCGTCGCGGCGGTGCTGCTCTTCGGAATTTTCCGCCGACTCGAGCTGCGCGGCTGGATCGCCGCCGCCGCAACACTGCACTGGGCGGTGCTGCCCGCCCGGGTGGAGTCGGTGGCGTGGATCGTCGAACGCAAGGATCTGACCGCCGGGGTATTTGCCTTCGCCGCAGTCTGGTTCTTTCTCCGCAAGGCCGCACAGGGGAAATGTTCCTGGTACGGAGCCCTTCTGCTTTTTCTGGCCGGCGTGAGCAAACCCTCGACCCTGCCGCTCTTCGGCGTGATGGCGCTCTATCTGCTCTGCCGGAACGGATTCCGATGGAGCGTCCTCCGTCCGGTGATACCGCAGGCAGCCGCCTCATTCCTCGCCTTGACGGTAACGGTGGGAATTTCAATGGCCGATCTCGCCGCCGAACCGCCGCCGCCGGATGGCGGTTCCGGAGCGGTCGGAGTGATCGTGCGGTTCTGCCGCTATTTCGCTGCGGCGCTCCTTCCAGCGGGAATGAATCCGCTCCACCCCCGCTTTCGCCTGGATTCGAACTGGATTCCGGAGCTTTGCGCCGCCGCCGGAATCGCGTTGATCCTTCTGCTCGCCGCCCGGAAGAGCGGCATGTCGTGGCGGGTGCTTCTGCTCTTCGCCTGCGCCTTCGGCGGAATGTGGCTTCCCTCTGAAGCAAGCGGCAGCTTCACCAATGCCGACTTCTGCGAACGGTACGGCTATTTCCCCTCCGCGGTGGTCTGGGCGCTGGTGGCGGTGATCGCGGAACGTCTGCTGCGGCGCCGTCCGGCGTGGAGTTCCCGGTTTGCGCTGGGGGCCGTGTGCTGGTTCGTATTCTGTGCCGGAGTGACGCTCCACTACCTGCCGGTCTATTCAGATTCGGCGAAGCTCTTCGGATATGCTGTCGACTTGGTGCGGATCCCGAATCCGAAGGCGATGGAGGGGCTGGCATTGACCGGATACAACCGCAACGACCCGGAACTCATCGAACGGGCGGGGAATGCCTTTCTCGAGGCGGTGCAGAAGGTTCCGGAACAGGTCCGTCCGCTCTACGAGAACACCGGACGCTGCTTCGCCGGAGAGGCGGCCATACGGCGCGGCGATCTGCCGCAGGCGGCGCAATTGCTGCTGGAGCCGCTTGCGGCGACGCCGATTCCGCCCATGTTTGCGCCGCAGCAGTATCTGGGGAGCTGGTACGGCAACGCTGTCACGCTGCTGCTGGCCTCCGGCCGCAGAGGAGAGGCGCTGCGGCTGCTGAAGAACCAGCTTGACCGGAAGATCGGCTCCGAGGCGGAACTTGCCTTTGCCGCCGGGGTACGCTGTTTTCTGGAGGGGGATCATGTCGGGGCCCGCAAGGCGTGGTTCCGAGCGCGGGAACTGCGGCCGGAGGATCGGCGGATCGAATTCAACCTGCGCCGGCTGGATAAGGAAGAAAGCGGGCGGAAATGACCGGAGAGGTTCGGTTTCATGGGGTTGCGCCGTTTCTCGTGCGGCGGCGCTTCACGGCGGTCCGGGAGCGCCGGGATCGGCGGCGGGACTCGCCCGGCTGATGGCGCACTGGTGCGGCACGCTCGAGCCCTTTCAGACCGGAAACTCCATTGCGGAACAGATCGAAGAGCTTGCCGGACAACTGCGCGTCCGATTCCGTCGCCTCCTCGCCTGTGAACTTGCGTGCGGGCCGGAATCGGACGCGCCCTCTTCTCTTCAGTGAAACAGCTTCTTCTTGAGCTGAACCAGCCACCGCGGAATATAGTATGTCTTCAGTTTTCGCAGCTTGAGCAACTGCAGAGAAGAGGAGGAGCCGGTTAGTTCCGGTGCGGCGGCAAGGAGGGAGAACACGGACTCGAAACCGCGCCACAGTTCCGGCTGCTCCCGCCACAAATCATATTGTTTCAGCCCGGAGGATACGGTTTGAAGCAGTTGCCGATTGAAATGGTCGGAAACGAAGGAGAGGCGGAGCAGTGTCTCAAAGTAAAAATGGCGGTAAACGTGCATGTAAAAACGTTTTTCCACTTCAGGAGACCAGGCTTCGTGCTGCAGGAGGAAATTTCGGGATTCCGCGATGGGGAGAAAGCTGGTCGCAAAAAAATCCAAATCGGTCTGAGCCGTCATGGAGCCGGCGTTCCTGCGGTCGTAAAAATAGAGTGTCTCCGGCAGCCAGAGCACTTTGCGTGCAAACACGAGAAGTTGAGTGACGAAATAAAAATCCTCTCCCAGCAGCCGTTCCGGCAGGTGATGGATATGGTTGGCGGTGATGAGGGAGCGTCGTATCAGTTTGTTCCACTCGTAATTTTCGATGTTGGGAAAATTCTTCTCCGGAGTGCCGGTCATCAGGAACGCCGGAAGAAATTCGCGTCCGGAGCCGCTGACGCGGCGGGGAAATTCCGGATAGATCCGCCGGGAAAAGCGGTGCAGATGGCGGGCTTGAAAGGCGATGACATCCGGCTGCTCCTGTTTTGCCGCGGTGAAGAGTCGTTCGAGTGTATTGTCGGCAAGATAGTCATCTGCATCCAGAAAGAGGAGGTATTCTCCCCGGGCCTCCTGTACGCCTCGGTCCCGGGCGGGACCCTGACCGAGATTCCTCTCATTTCTGATGATGCGGAAACGCGAATCTTCTCCGAGGAACTTCCGGGCGATGGAAATGCTGGCGTCGCCGCCGCAGTCATCGACCAGAATCACCTCCATCGCTTCGAAATTCTGCTTCTGCACGCTGTGCAGACAACGCAGAATATATCGTTCCACCCGGAATACCGGGATGATGATCGAAATGGTCGGCGTCATAGTTTTGCCAGATACTCCAACAGAATGTCGCAATGTTTGCGCCAAGAGAACTCTTTTGCGTGTGCGAGACCGGCTTCCTGCAGTTTCTCCCGCAACTTGCCGTCAGAGTAGATCAATTTCATGCCGTTCAGGATATCCGGCGCGGAGGTCGGATCCACCAGGATCGCCGCACTGCCTGCGACCTCGCCTACCGAACTGCTGCAGCTGCAGACGACCGGCAGCCCGCTGGAAAAGGCTTCCAGAATCGGAAGTCCAAATCCTTCGTAGAGGGAGAAGAAGCAGAAGCTGGAGGCTGCGCTGTATAACAACGGAATGTCCTCATCCGGAACAAAACCGGTGGCAACCACTCCGGCGTCGCGCATTGCCGGAGTCTTGAATTTTGCAGCAGCGGGTCCCACCATCAATAGCGTGATGTCATCTTGAGGGAACAGCTGCTTTAAATCCAGAAATCCATGAAGC